>JACCSD010000369.1 GCA_013813185.1 Burkholderiaceae bacterium | reverse complement strand
CGAAGTCGGCTTCGGTGTAATAGCGCAGCAGGTCTTTGGCCAGCAGGATTCCGATCACCTGGTCGCGGTTGCCCTCGATCACGGGAAAGCGCGAATGTGCGGTGCTGATGACAAACGGAATCCATGTGTTCGGTGCGTCGGTAATGTCGACGACGTCCATCTGCGAGCGCGGGATCATCAGGTCGCGCGCACGGAGCTCGGATACCTGAAGGACGCCTTCGATCATCGACAGCGCATCGGCGTCGAGCAGATGGCGATCATGAGCGTCGTGCAGGGCTTGCAGCAGCTGCTCGCGGTTCTCGGGTTCGCGAAAAATGAGCGCCGTCAGGCGTTCGAGCAGGGACTTGTGTTTTTGAGACGGTGAGGGACGGCTAGGCGGAGGTTCTGACATGCGGGTCGGAGGGCAGTTGGCATGCCGATGCCCTCCTTGGCGATTGAGACAAATTCAGAATACACGACCCGGATTTGACAATAACTGGCGCCCCTTTCGTCAACTTTCGTCAATAAGGATCGCGTTTTCCCAGCGACTTCAGGATTGTTCGCTCGTGCTTTTCCAAGACTCGCGCGGCGGCTGCGGTGTCGTGGTGAAGTCCATGCGCGTGCAGCGTGGCGTGCACCGCGAGGTGCGCGAGATGGTCGTACAACGGCTTGCCTCGCGCTCTGGCTTCCAGCTTGACGACCGGCACGCAGATCACGATATCGGCCCGCACGGTCGGTTCGGGCGCGTAGCCAAACGTCAAAACATCAGTCGCGTAATCCTTGCCGCGATACTCGCGGTTCAACCGCGCGCCTTCCCGCAATCCGACAAAACGCAGCGTGATCTGGGCGTCGCGCTGCAGGGCGGCAGCGATCCAACGCACCAGCGTCGAACGCGCCGGCAAGCCCGGAAACCCGGCGTGCCCCTGCAGCGACAGCGCCAGCCTGGGCGCGACCGATCGGCGCGCGCGTTCGATCAACTCGCGCGGCGCCGCGTCGTATCGGCCACCAGAGCCGCTACCGGTCGCGCGGCTTCTGCAGCCTGTGCGCGTTCTTCGGCGGCTTCATACGCTTCGACGATGCGGCCGACCAGCGGATGCCGCACCACGTCGGCCGCAGTGAAATAGGTAAACGCAATGCCGCGCACCTCGGCCAGTACGTGCTGCGCTTCGATCAGGCCGCTGGTGGTGCCGCGCGGCAGATCCATCTGCGTCACATCACCGGTCACCACCGCCTTCGAGCCAAAACCGATGCGCGTCAGGAACATTTTCATCTGCTCGCGCGTCGTGTTCTGCGCTTCATCGAGTATCACGAACGACTGGTTCAGCGTACGGCCGCGCATGTAGGCGAGCGGCGCGATCTCGATCGTCTGCCGCTCGAGCAGCCGCTGCGTCTTGTCGAAGCCGAGCAGATCGAACAGCGCGTCATAGAGAGGGCGCAGGTAGGGATCGACTTTCTGCGCAAGATCGCCCGGCAAAAAACCGAGTCGCTCGCCCGCCTCCACGGCCGGCCTCGTCAACACAATCCGTTTGACGACATCGCGCTCGAGCGCGTCGACCGCGGCGGCGACCGCAAGGTACGTCTTCCCGGTTCCAGCCGGTCCAATGCCGATCGTGATGTCGTGCGCGAGGATCGCTTCGATGTAATCGCGTTGCCGCGGCGTGCGACCGCGCAGGTCCGGGCGCCGCGTGTGCAGCTGTGGCAGCGCCGAATCGTCGCCGGTATTGCCTGGTGCGTAAGGTGCATCGCGCCGGCCCTGCTGAGAATGAAGCTCCACAAAGTAGAGCTGGATGTCGTCGACCGATATCGGGTGTTGTGTCTTGCGCGCACGCTCGAAAAGGAACTCCAGCGCAGCGACTGCCGCCTGCGCATTTTCCGATGCGCCTTCAACGCGGAACTGGTGTCCACGCCGCGCGATAGAAACGTCGAGCTCGGTTTCGATCTGCCGCAGGTTGGCGTCTAGCGCACCTGTGACGTTCGCCAGTTCGGCGTTGCCCGCGTCGGCCGCAAACCTCAGTACTTTCTTCGCCGCCGACGCGCGTTTTG
>JACCSD010000360.1 GCA_013813185.1 Burkholderiaceae bacterium | reverse complement strand
GTCATGCCGCCGGACACGGGAATCACCGTGCACCCGAGTTTCTCAGCGCCGTAGTGCGCACCGAGGCCGCCGGTGAAAAGGCCGTAACCGTACGCGACGTGAATGATGTCGCCGCGCCTGCCGCCGGCGGCGCGAATCGAGCGCGCCATCACGCTGGCCCAGGTGTCGATATCCTTTGCGGTGTAACCGACCACCGTCGGCTTGCCGGTCGTTCCGCTCGACGCGTGGATGCGCACGATTTTTTCCTGCGGCACGGCGAACATGCCAAACGGATAGGTGTCGCGCAGGTCGTGCTTCGTCGTGAATGGAAACTTGGCGAGATCAGCCAGTGACTTCAGGTCGGATGGGCGGACGCGCGCCGAATCAAATTTCGCCCGATAGTGCTGCACGTTGTTGTAGGCGTGTGCGAGCGACCAGCGCAGGCGGTCGAGTTGCAGTGCTCGAAGCTCACCTCGGCTTGCGTGCTCGATCGGATCGAGAGCGTCTGCCATCAAAAGTCCACGACCGCTTTGCCCTTCATCGTGTGCGAGCGGCCGCGCATCACCACGACCACCTTGCCGTGCTGATTCGTGACAGTGATGTCGTACACGCCGGTGCGCCCGGTCAGAGCGACTTCATGACATTCCGCCCGAAGCAGATCGCCTTCGTAAACCGGTGCCAGGAAATCGACGACGATGCCCGACGCGACAGTCACTTCGTTGCGGCTGTTGCAGGCAAAAGCAAACGCAGAATCCGCCAAGGTTGCGATGAAGCCCCCATGACATGTCTTGAAGCCGTTCAGCATGTCGGGCCGAACCGTCATCGACAATTTCGAAAACCCGGGACCGACAGCTTCGACCTGCATTCCGAGTCCGCGCGACGCGGCATCCTCGGCGAACATGCGGTCGCGGACCGCTTCGGCGATCGCTTGTCCTGCCTTCGGCTGTCTATCGTCCATCATTGACCCGAAAAGTTTGCCGCGCGCTTTTCGATAAAGGCAGACACGCCCTCGCGATAGTCATTCGATCGGCCCAGCTCGCGCTGATAGTCGCGCTCAAGATCGAGCGCTCCATCGAACGGCAACAACATCGCCGCATCGATCGCCTGGCGTGTGCGTACGTAGCCGCGAGTCGGACCGACCGCGAGGCGAAGCGCTACTTTGTTCACCGTCGGCAGCAACTCGTCGTCGGCTAAACAGCGCCAAATCAAACCCCACTCCGCCGCTTGCGTCGCCGTCAACTTCTCACCCAGCAAAGTCAGCCCCATCGCGCGCGCGGGACCGACGAGCCGCGGTAGCCACCAGGTGCCGCCGCAATCGGGCACCAGACCCAGCTTTGAAAACGATTGAATGAAGCTCGCCGATTCCGCGGCATACACCAGGTCGCACGCAAACGGAATGTTTGCTCCGGCACCAGCCGCCACACCGTTGACGGCGGCGATGGTCGGCATCGGCAACGCGCGCAGGCGCTGCAGCATCGGCTTGTAGTAATTCTCGATCGAAGCGCCCAAGTCGACACTTTCCGCATCGGGCGCGACGGCACGATCCGACAGGTCCTGGCCGGCGCAAAATCCGCGCCCGGCTCCGGTCAACACGAAGCAGCGAATCGATCGATCGGCTGCAATCGCGTCGAGCGCCGCGCGCACTTCGTCGTGCATAGCCACGGTGAAGCTGTTCAGCCGCTCGGGACGATTCAGCGTCAGCGTCGCGACGCCGTCTGTAACATCGACCTGGATGAATTCGTATGTCATGGCTCTGCGAGATGAGCGGCGGCTGGCGGCAGCCGTCCGCTCGATCGAGAATCCTGATTAATTGACCGATCGTTCAATCAATAGTAGCTTCGACTTCCCGAAAAACCAAGCCGGCACTCACGCATGCACCCGCTATTTGAGAAACATCGCAGCGTTCTGGACGGCGCGCTCGAAGCCATGCGCACGCGCGGCTACTGGAGCGCCTATCCGGAGCAGCCCAGCCCCAAGGTCTACGGCGAGGCCGCAAATGATGAGGGCAAGGCAGCGGCACTAGGCCATGCCGGGCGGCAGTTCGAACTCGATCAGCCGGGGCGAATCGGCTGGCTAGCGAGCGAGCATTCACCGTACGGGATCCCGCTGGAAGTCGAGTACCCAGTATGCGAGCCGCAGGCACTGATCGATGCCGCGCTTGCCACCATGCCAGCGTGGCAGAAGCTCGGGGTCGAAGGTCGAACCGGCATCTGCCTCGAAGCACTCGCGCGATTGAACAAAGCGAGCTTCGAAATCGCGCATGCGGTGATGGTGACCACGGGACAAGGCTGGATGATGGCGTTCCAGGCCGGCGGACCGCACGCGCAGGACCGCGGACTCGAAGCCGTCGCATATGCGTACCGCGAGATGAGCTCGGTCCCGAGCGCGGCGCGCTGGGAAAAACCGCAAGGCAAGAATCCGCCGCTGGTGATGGAAAAGCGCTTCGAGATCGTCGGCCGCGGGGTTGCGCTGGTGATCGGCTGCGGGACGTTTCCGACCTGGAACACGTATCCCGGATTGTTCGCCGCGTTGGTGACCGGCAATCCGGTCATCGTCAAGCCGCACCCGAACGCAATTCTGCCGGCGGCGATCAGCGTGCGCATCGTGCGCGAAGTGTTGGCTGAGAACAGCATCGATCCGAATCTGGTTTCGCTCGCCGTCACCAGCGATCCGAAGTCCACGCAGGCGCTGGCGACGAATCCGGCCGTGCGTTCGATCGACTTTACCGGGAGCAATGTGTTCGGCCGCTGGCTGATCGACAACGCACGACAGGCGCAGGTGTACGCCGAGTTGGCCGGCGTCAACAACGTCGTGATCGAATCGACCGATAGCTACAAGGCGATGCTGAAGAACCTCGCGTTCACTTTGAGCCTGTATTCGGGGCAGATGTGTACGACGACGCAGGACATCTTTGTACCCGCGAACGGCATCGATACTGACGAGGGTCACAAGAGCTTCGACGACGTGGCCTCGGATCTCGGGAGAGCCGTCGACAAACTGTTGTCCGATGCCGCAGTTGCTACCGCAGTGCTCGGATCGATTCAATCGCCGGACACGCTGAAGCGCATCGAAGAAGCGCCGGCGCTCGCAGAAATCGTCCTGGCGTCGCGCAAGTTGGACAACGCCGAGTTTCCGGCGGCCAATGTGCACACGCCTTTATTGATGAAGACCGACGCAGCCAACGAGTCGGTCTACACGGAAGAGCGCTTCGGTCCGATCACACTGATCGTCAAAGTACCCGATGCAATGGCTGCGATCGCGCTGTCCGAAAAGATTGTCAAAGAGCGCGGCGCGCTGACCGTCGGCTTGTACTCGACCAAGCAGGAAGTCATCGACGCGATGACCGAAGCGACACTGCGCGCCGGTGTCGCGCTGTCAATCAACCTGCTGAGCAACGTCTACGTCAACCAGTCGGCTGCGTTTTCGGATTATCACGCCACCGGCGCCAATCCGGCCGCCAACGCGAGCTATACGGATAGTGCGTTCGTCGCCAACCGGTTCAGAGTGATCCAGCGCCGCTGGCACGTGTGAGGCATTCGAGTGCCTTTCTACGAGATTAACGGCCTCGTACCGGTCGTTGACCCGACCGCATTCGTGCACCCGACTGCGATCTTGACCGGCGACGTGATCGTCGGTCCGCGCTGTTATGTCGGACCCGCAGCGAGCCTACGCGGAGACTTCGGTCGCATCGTGCTGGAGGCCGGCAGTAACGTGCAGGACTGCTGCGTGATGCACGGTTTCCCGAGCACCGACACGGTCGTCGAGGAAGACGGACATATCGGACACGGTGCGGTGTTGCATGGCTGTGTAGTCAAGCGCAACGCGATGGTCGGCATGAACGCGGTCGTGATGGACGAAGCGGTCATCGGCGAATCGGCGATCGTTGCCGCGTGCGCGTTCGTCAAGGCCGGCGAAAAAATTCCGCCGCGCTCACTGGCCGTCGGCACGCCGGCGAAGGTGCTCCGAATGCTGAGCGACGATGAGATCGCCTGGAAAGTGAGCGGCACAAAGACTTATCAGGATCTAACGGTGCGCAGCCTTCAGACATTGAAGGAAGTTGTTCCGCTGACAGCTGTCGAGCCGGATCGACGGCGCATTGAGATTGACGCCGAAGGTGTCGTGCCGCTGATCAATCTGAAGAAGGCTTAGTGGCCTGTAACAGCCAATTCGCAAGTGCCTTGCGCGTCGGGGCGGCCGATTGCTTTGTCGCTCGCCTTGCGAATATGCGTCGGCTATTCGACGCGGCTCGCTTCGCGCACTCGGCGCGCCCAGACGCGCCTTTCCCTTCCGAATCGACTGTTACAGGCCACTAGATCAAAGCGCGTGCAGCTGCGATGGCCTGTCGCAGCGTAATGAGGTCGCCAATCTGATTAGACAGCAGCAAAACCAGCCGTGCATTCAACGCAGCACTCTGCTCGTCGGTCAGGCCGGCGTGCGCCTCTATCAGCGCCTGATAAAAATCGTCGGGCTGCGGGATATTCGCTTTGCTGTCCAACGTCATGCAATTCCTTGCGCGCGCTGCAATGCCGAGCGCACTTCGGCGACAGAGGGCGTTCGCCAGCGCGCCGCAACGTGCTGATCCGGGCGCAGCAGGTAAACCGCGCCCGATTGCGCGTCATACCGGCGCGAAGCAAGCCCCTCGGCATCTGCAAATGCGTGCGCGCTCGAACTTCGTCCCGGTGCAACGCGAGCGACGCAAAGGCTGTGGCCGAATTCGAACTCGAGCGCGTCGGCCGTCTTTTTGTTGTCATCAAAGACCAGAAGGTCGAAGCGTCCGCCTAGTTGATCGAGCAGCGACGCGTTGCGACCAGCGACCTGCACGGGAGCATCCACCGCGGGAGCCCCCGGCGCCGGCGCGCAACTGAAAGAATCATTGTCAGGTGTCGACGAGGCACTCGCCCGATGTGCCGTTGGCGTCGACAAGCGGCCGCTGTTCACCATCCGCCGCGCAAAGGGATGCTGCCGTGAAAGTGCAAGCACGGCATCGCGCATCTTTCGACTTGCAACGCTCTTCGGTGTAATGAAGTCGGTGGAGCGCGCCGAGTTCAGAATATTCTCGTTCGCTGCTTCGACCCGCTCATCGTTGTAGGTTTCCAGAAGTGACGCCGGCGAGTCCTTGCGCACGATCCGCGCCAGCTTCCAGCACAAATTGTCGGCGTCCTGAACGCCGCTGTTGCCGCCACGCGCCCCAAAGGGCGAGACCTGATGCGCGGCATCGCCAACGAAAATCACGCGGTCGTGTACGAAGCGCTCGAGCCGTGCGCATTGAAACGTGTACACGCTGACCCACTCGAGCTCGAACGCGCGCTCGGAGCCGAGCATTGCTCGGATGCGGGGAATCACGCGCTCGGGCTTTTTCTCTTCATCGGGATCGCACTCCCAGCCGAGCTGCAGGTCGATGCGCCATAGGCCATCGGCCTGCTTGTGCAGCAGTGCCGAGCCGCCCGAGTGAAACGGTGGATCGAACCAGAACCAGCGCTCGGTGGGAAAGTCACCCTGCATCACTACGTCGGCAATCAGGAAACGATCGCGAAATACCTGGCCTTCCCACGCAAGGCCCAACGTGTTGCGCACTGCGCTGCGCGCGCCGTCGGCCGCGATGACATAGTCGGCTTCGATTGCGTAGCAGCCGTCGGGGGTTTCGACTTCCAGACGCGCGCCGTCAGCACGGTGCGTCACGCCGATTGCCTTGTTCTTCCATCGAACGGCATGGTTCAGCGCCGCCAGACGCTCGACCATGACTTCTTCGAGCAGATACTGCTGCAGGTTGATGAATGCAGGACGCTTGTGGCCGGGCTCTGGCAACAGATCAAATTCGTACGCCAGCTTGTCGCGAAAAAAAACCTTGCCAACCTTCCAACTGACACCGCGCGCACATACAGCGTCGCCACAGCCCAGCCGATCGAGAATCTCAAGCGTTCGCTTGGCCCAGCAGATCGCGCGCGACCCCGCGCTGACGGTGTTGTTGTCGTCGATGATGATGAAGTCGACGCCGTGCTGCGCAAGATCGATCGCGCATGCCAGACCGACGGGCCCGGCGCCGACGATCGCCACCTGGGTAAGCGCGACCCCGCTGGAACTCAGCTCCTGCGGAGGGAAGTACGGATAAACCGGAGGGACGTGCACGGCGCGGTTATCCCTCCAGCGACTCCCACATCTCCTTATCGCGCTGCGCGGTCCAGATGCGCGGATGCTGGTGGCCGGTCGCTTCGTCGTAGGCGCGGCTGACGTCGAACGGCAGGCAGTGATCGAAGATCACCCAGTGGCCGAACTTCGGTTTCAACGCGTCGTAAGTTTCCTTGTAGACGCTGCGTAAATCGCGTCCGGCGCCGGCGCCGCGCTTGACCGACTCGTACATCGCTGTCACGAACGCACGAGTACCGTCGAGGCCCGCCTTCACCTGCGCGGGTGTTTGCAGCGCGGCGCCGCGGCCGGGAACGAGCTTCTGCGGGCCAAGCGCGGCGACCGCGTCGAGCGTCGCCGGCCAGTCGCTCAGATAGGCGTCGCCGGTGTATGGCGTGGCGTCGAATTCAACCAGGTCGCCGGAGAACAGAAT
>JACCSD010000359.1 GCA_013813185.1 Burkholderiaceae bacterium | reverse complement strand
GCTCCGCCGTCATCGCCGCCAGCCGCATCCGCATCAGCACGGCGTACGCGGTCCTGCTGTGCCCGCGTGAGGTCAAGCGGTCGAGCTCGCACGCGAGGCGCTCGACGTCTTTGCACAACCGAATGATCCGATGCGACATCTTCCTCAATCTCTACGGCATACGAGTTCGTGCCGTCCTTTCAATCGATGCGCTGTCAGTGTCTCGTTATTCGCCGGCCTGATTGCGTCGATAAGCGAGGGATTCGGGTACGACAAAAAAGCGAGGATTTCTGGCGCGTCTTGCTCGTCCCACCAAGGCGCGCCGCCGCGCGGAGGAGGAGCACCCCTGATGGCGCCGCTTTGCACAAGCGCCTATGCTCGCGGCGCGGTGTTTAGAGGTAGAAACGTCCACAAACGAGGAGAACCCATGCATCAGAAGTCGGTTGTGAAATGGATTGCAGGCGCTGCCGTGCTGGTGACGGCGGCGATCGGCATGCCGGCGCACGCCGGCAAAGCGCTCGATACGATCAAGCAACGCGGACAGTTGGTCTGCGGCGTCAACACCGGCCTCGCTGGTTTTTCGGCCGCCGACAGCCAGGGAAACTGGGCCGGGCTCGATGTCGATGTCTGCAAGGCTATCGCCGCCGCCGTGCTGGGCGACGCCAACAAGGTCAAGTGGGTGCCGCTTACCGCGCAGGCGCGGTTTACCGCGCTGCAATCGGGCGAGGTCGACATCCTGTCGCGCAACACGACCTGGACGTTGACCCGCGACGCCTCGCTTGGTCTCGATTTTCTGGCGACAACGTACTACGACGGCCAGGGCTTCATGGTGCCCAAGCGGTTGAAGGTCACGAGCGCCAAGAGTCTGAAGAATGCCGATGTCTGCGTGCAGTCGGGCACGACGACCGAGAAGAACCTGAACGACTACAACAAGAGCAATGACCTGAGAATGAAGCCGGTCGTGTTCGAGGGTCTGGAAGCGTCGGTCAAGGCGTTTTTCTCGGGGCGCTGCCAGGCGTACACGACAGACGCTTCGGGGCTGGCCTCGATTCGCAATAAAGAGGCGAGCAACCCCGACGACTATGTGATCCTGCCCGAACTGATCTCGAAGGAGCCGCTGGCGCCGGCGGTTCGGCGCGGCGACGACGAATGGGCCGCGATCGGCAAGTGGGTGATCTTTGCGCTGCTCGAGGCCGAGGAAAACGGTATCACGCAGGCCAACGTCGACCAGATGAAGGCGAGCACCGATCCATCGGTGCAGCGCATCCTCGGCACCGGCGAGGACACCGGCAAGCTGCTTGGCCTCGATAAGGAGTGGGCCTACCGCGCGATCAAGGCGGTCGGCAACTACGGCGAGATCTTCGAGCGCAACGTCGGCCCGAAATCCGCGCTGAAGCTGCCGCGTGGACTGAACAACCTGTGGAACAAGGGCGGACTCATGTATGCGCCGCCGATCCGCTAACAGATTCCGGTCGGCCTGAAGCCCTCCTTCGCCTGGCGAGGGAGGGCGCGTGGTTGACAGGCTGTCGCTGCCAAGACCCGCATCGACCCAGCGCAGCTGGTCGTGGCGCAGCCGCGCGTTCCGCGGCGTCGTCTACCAGGTGCTCGCGGTCGGCGTCATCGCGCTGATAGTGTGGTTCCTGACTTCGAACACGCTCACCAATCTGCGCGTGCGAGGCATTCAAAGCGGGTTCGACTTCTTCAGCCAGCCGGCCGGCTTCGGCATCGGCGAAACCGTGATCGCGTTCGACTCGAGCAATCCGTACTGGAGGGCGTTCCTGGTCGGCCTGACCAACACGATGCGGGTGGCGATCATCGGCATCGCGCTCGCCACGGTGCTGGGCACGGCGATCGGCATCGGCCGCCTGTCGCGCAACTTTCTGGTGCGCGGCGTGTGCACCGCGTACGTCGAGCTGTTCCGCAACATCCCGGTGCTGCTGCAGTTGCTGATGTGGTACCTGCTGTTGAACGAGCTGCTGCCGCCGGTGTTCGACGCGGTCAATCCCGTTGCCGGCCTGTACCTGTCCAAGGGCGGGCTCGATTTTCCGGTGCCGGTGTGGGGTGCGGGTTATCAGTTCATGCTGGCCGGCGCAATCATCGGCGTGGCGCTGGCATGGCTGTATCGCCGCTGGGCGCACGCGCAGTTCGTGCAGACCGGACGCGCGCGCGCCACTTTCTGGCCCGCGCTGGCGGTCATCCTCGTGTGTGCCGTCGCGGGCTGGCTGGCCGGCGGCGCGCCGACCGCGCTCAACATGCCGAGGAAAACCGACTTCAACGTAGTGGGCGGCGGCTCGGTGACGCCCGAGTTCATGGCGCTCACCTGGGGTCTTGCGATCTACACCGCAGCGTTCATCGCCGAGATCGTGCGTTCAGGGATTCAGGCCGTCCCGTGGGGGCAGATCGAAGCGGCTAGCTCTCTAGGCCTGAGCCGCAAGCGGCAGCTGCAGCTCGTGCTGTTGCCGCAGGCAATGCGCGTGATCATTCCGCCGATGACCAACCAGTACCTGAACCTGACCAAGAACTCGTCGCTGGCGGTCGCCATCGGCTATCCCGATCTGGTGTCGATCTCGAACACCACGCTGAACCAGACCGGGCGTGCGGTCGAGGCCATCACGGTCATCATGGCGGTGTACCTGACGCTGTCGCTGTCGACCGCGGCGCTGATGAACTGGTACAACGCGAAAATGGCGATCAAGGAACGATGAGCGCGACGCCCATCGAGTCGGTCGGCGCCTTCAGTCCGATCGCCGCACGCGCGGCGCCGGTGACCACGCGCGGCGTTCCAGCCTGGTTGCGCCGCAACCTTTTCGGCAGCGCCGGCAGCGCGCTCGCCACGCTGACCATCATCGCGGCGTTGTTCTACTACGTGCCCCCATTTCTCGAATGGGCGGTCGACAACGCCGTCTTTCGCGCCGACAACGCCGCGTGCCGCGCGCTTGACCACGCGGGCGCGTGCTGGGGAGTGATCGCCGAAAAGTACCGGCTGATTCTGTTCGGCCGCTATCCGTTCGACGAACAGTGGCGGCCGCTCGCGGCGACTCTGCTGATGCTCGCGATGCTGGTGGCAAGCTGCACGCGGCCGCTATGGAGCCGCTGGCTGGTGCTCGCGTGGGTGGTCGTGTTCGCCGCGTTCTTCGTCCTGATGCGCGGCGGCGTCTTCGGTCTGACACCGGTCGACACCGATCGCTGGGGCGGCCTGCCGTTGACGCTGCTCCTCTCCACGATCGGCATCGCTGCGGCGTTTCCGCTGGCGGTGCTGGTTGCACTTGGGCGGCGCTCGCATCTGCCCGCGCTGCGCACGATCTGCATTGTCTACGTCGAGCTGATCCGGGGCGTGCCGCTGATCTCGGTGCTGTTCATGGCGTCATTCATGTTTCCGCTGTTCATGCCGCCGGGTGTCAGTATCAATGTTCTGGTGCGCGTGCTGGTCGGCATCACGCTGTTTGCGGCGGCGTACCTGGCCGAAGTCGTGCGCGGCGGCCTGCAGGCGATTCCGAGCGGGCAGCACGAAGCGGCGGCGGCGCTCGGCCTTTCGTACTGGCAGACCCAGCGCAAGATCGTTTTGCCGCAGGCGCTGCGGCTGGTGGTGCCTTCGATCATGAACAGTTTTATCAGCACCTTCAAGGACACGTCGCTGGTCACCATCGTCAGTCTGTACGAGTTGACCGGCTCGGTGACACTGGCGCTGTCAGGCGACTCGGACTGGCGGCAGTTTTTCCTCGAAGCGTATCTGTTCATCGCCGCGATCTACTGGATTTTCTGTTTTGCGATGTCGCGTTACAGCCAGTGGATCGAGCAGCAGCTAAACGTCGGTCACAGGCGGGCCTGACTGTGACGACAGAGAACATCATCACCTTCGAGAAGGTCAACAAGTGGTTCGCGCAGTTTCACGTGCTGCGCGATATCGACCTCGAAGTCGCGTCGGGCGAGCGCATCGTCATCTGCGGCCCGTCGGGTTCGGGCAAGTCGACGCTGATTCGCTGCATCAACCGTCTGGAGGAGCATCAGCAGGGCCGGCTCGTGGTCGACGGCGTCGAGCTGTCCGACGACGTCAAGGCGATCGACGCGGTGCGTCGCAAGGTCGGCATCGTGTTCCAGCAGTTCAACCTGTTTCCGCACCTGACCGTGCTCGAAAACCTGACGCTGGCCCCGATGTGGGTGACCGCGGTCGCGCAGAAAGAGGCCGAGGAAAGGGCGATGGCGCAACTGACGCGCGTGCAGATTGCCGAGCAGGCGCACAAGTATCCGCTGCAGTTATCCGGCGGTCAGCAACAACGCGTTGCGATCGCGCGGGCGCTTTGCCTGACGCCGAAAGTCATGCTGTTCGACGAGCCCACGTCCGCGCTCGACCCCGAGATGATCAAGGAGGTGCTCGACGTGATCATCGAGCTTGCGGGTCAGGGAATGACGATGATTTGCGTTTCGCACGAGATGGGGTTTGCCAAGTCGGTCGCCGACCGCGTGATCTTCATGGACAAGGGGCAGATCGTCGAGCAGAGCCCGCCCGAAGAATTCTTCAGTCACCCGAAGAACGATCGGACGCGCGATTTTCTATCGAAGATCCTGAGCCATTGAACTAGAGCGTCGGGGCAAGTGAACTCGGTAGGTGCGCCTCGTTGCGGGCCAAACACCGGAATTGCAATTCAGAAGTATGGGCGGAGGCCGAGTCGACGGGAACCATCAGCCTGTTCTTCGCGGCGCAGTGTTGTAGGCATCCTGGTACAGCCTGGACTTGATCGCGCTACTCGAGTAATCCGCGAATCGCACGTACCGCATTCGGGCGCGTACGGCCCGCTTGTGTGCAGTCGGCGGCAGGAAGCGAGGCGCGACGCTACGTCCTGAACTTCGAGTCACGCGCGATCGCGCGAGTTACTTCGCGGGAGTTTTTGCGCTGGCGTCTTTAGCGGCGCGTTGGCGTTCGCGCTTGATCGCAAGTTCGTCGAGCTCGTCGAAGTCCTTGTCGGCGCAGCGCTCGACCCACGTCTGCCGCTCCCTGTCCAACGTGGCGCCCTGTTCCTTCAAGATGGGCAAGCGCGCGTTATACGTTTCACCGAGCTGATTGCGCCGAGTTTCTTCGTCTTGCAGCGCCTGCTTCGCGACGGCGTCGGCCGGGTCCAGCGCCGCGCGCTTGCGCTCCAGCTCCGCATCCATGCCTTTGACTTCGGCGCGCTGCTGGTCGAGCGACGTTTGTTCCTTCAGTACGTTCTCGCGCATCACCGTCAATCGATCCTGCTGATCCATGCAGGAACGCAGTTGATCGCGGCTCATCGGCTTGGGCTTGGGCTTGCCCTGTTGCTTGGCTGGGGCCTTCTTTGGCGGAGGGTCTGCTGCGTACGCCGGCGTCGAAAACGAAGCGGCCAGAAGGCCGACGGTTATCAGTGGGACGGCCAGGCGCCGAGCGCGTGGGGTGTTTTGCATTCGGGTCTCCGGAGAAGTGCGTCGAGTTTATTGAATCCACGGCAAGCCCGTACCGCCCCGGCTCGCCGCGCCGTTTGACGGCGCCAGGCTGCGGGTTTAACTTGCCCGGTAGCGCCACAGAACGCAGGAGACATTAATGAAGCTGACTACCGAGCAGCGCGAGCACTTCGAGCGCGAAGGCTATTTGTTTTTCCCCAGCCTGTTTTCGCGCGACGAAACGAAGGTGCTGACCGATGCGGTACCGGAGCTTTATGCCCGCCGCGACATTTGTAATGTGCGCGAAAAGGACTCGGATTCGGTACGCACCAACTTTGCCGCGCACCTTTACAGCGCGCCGTTCGCGAAGCTCGCGCGCCACCCGAGAATGGTCGATCCCGTGCGCGATCTGTTCGAAGAAGACGTGTACATGCATCAGTTCAAGATCAACGGCAAGATGGCGTTCGAGGGTGATGTCTGGCAATGGCATCAGGATTACGGCACCTGGCTCAACGATGACCTGATGCCGACCGAGCGCGCGATGAACGTCGCGATCTTTCTGGACGACGTCAATGAGTACAACGGGCCGTTGATGTTCATCCCCGGCAGCCACAAGAGAGGTGTGGTCGACGCGCGGCATGATGTGTCGACGACC
>JACCSD010000348.1 GCA_013813185.1 Burkholderiaceae bacterium | reverse complement strand
TCGTACAACGAAACCACTGCGCTGACTTCGACCTCGTCGCCGTCTCGAGGCATCCAGCCGAGCAACTGGTTGCGCGCGCGAAACATCACGCAGCGCGCCTGCGCCTGATCGTCCTTCAGCGCAAAGTACCAATGCCCGCTCGCCGCGCGTGTCAGGTTGGCAATTTCGCCGCGAACGCGCACCAATGGGAAGCTTCGCTGAAGCAATCCAGAAACCGCGCGGTTCAACGCGGAGACTGTCAGCGCAGCCCGCGCGTTTTCTACATCGGAACCTTCGAAGTCAAGCGCCATGCGGGTTTCCAAGCAGAACCTGTCCACAGATCGAGGCAGATTGCCGATCGCGCCGATGCGTGAGCGTTGTTGGGAGCATGCTTACGTTAAGGTGTTGAAATTCATGAACTTTCAAACACTGCCTAACCGCTGTGCAAGCTGTACAAACCAAATTGCAACAAAGGCTTAGGGCTGCCAGCCACTACTTCCCCACATACTTGTCCACAGTAACTGTGGAAACTTGCTGCGCGTGTCAGGCATCTCTACAGTGCGCCCTCGCGCAGGCGCTCACACCGCAAAGGACTTCCGTTGTTTGCCATCATCGCTGAACTTGGCTGGCCCCTTTGGCCTCTCATCCTGGCCTCCATTCTTGCACTGGCGTTAATCATTGAACGAGCGATCGCGCTGCAGCGGAGAAAAATAGTGCCGGCAACGCTGCTGGCCGATGTTCTCGGGATATATAAGCGGCGACAGATCACATCCGACGTGATCTCGAAGCTCGAAGCCAATTCACCCTTGGGCAAGGTGCTGGCCGCCGGGCTGCGCAACGAGCGCACCAGTCGCGAGGGCGCGATGCAGCAGATCGAGGCGGCCGGCGCCGTCGTTGCCAATCGGCTCACGAAAAATCTGACGCTGCTCGGCTCGATCGGCTCGATCGCCCCGCTGCTGGGATTGCTGGGCACCGTGGTCGGAATGATCGCCATTTTCGCGTCTCAGCAGGCCGGATCGAACCCGCAGGACCTTGCGCGCGGCATTTCAGTGGCGCTTTACAGTACCGCGCTCGGCATCATGGTCGCCGTGCCCGCCGTGCTCGCGTATCGCTACTTCAAGCGCCTGGTCGACGACTACCTGGTCGATATGGAAGAGCAGGCCGAAAGGCTGCTCGAAGCCGTGTTCGCGGTAACGAGAGCCGAACGAGCGGAGCGCGGCTAATGCGGTTTCGGCGTGCGCTGGACGAGGAGCCCGAGCTCAACCTGATCCCATTGATCGATGTGCTGCTGGTCGTGTTGATCTTCCTTGCGGTCAGCACGACCTACTCGCGCTTCGCGGAACTGCAGATCACGCTGCCGTCGGCCGATGCGGCGCAACCGACGCTACAGCCGAACGAAATCAACGTCGCCGTCACCGCGGATGGCCGCTACGCGATCGAGCGCCAGCTGCTCGCCTCGAACGATGTGCGCGCGTTCGCAGACGCGCTGCGCGCGGCGAACAAAGGGCCGGAAAGCAGAAACTTGGAAACCACGTTGCTGATCATCAATGCCGACGCGCAAGCCCCGCATCAGGCAGTGATCGGAGTGATGGAAGCAGCGCGGCTGGCCGGCATTGTTCGCATCAGCTTCGCAACGCAACGCACCACCGGCGGCAAGTAGACGGCGTTCGGCCCGTCTCGCTGCCTATCGCCGTGCTGTCGCAGACCCGGCTACAACTCGCTCTGACCAAGGCGTGGCAGCGGCGCGGCGTATTTGCCTGGTTGCTGGCGCCCGCGTCAGTGCTGTATTACGCCATCTATCTTTGCCGAGGCGCGCTCTACGCACTTCGCCTACGCCGGCCAACTCGCCTTGATGTACCCGTGGTCGTCGTCGGAAACCTGTACCTCGGCGGGACCGGCAAGACGCCGCTGACCGTTGAACTCGTCCGGGCTCTTATTGCGCGCGGCTGGCGCCCCGGGATCGTGTCGCGCGGTTACGGCGCGCTCGACTCGGCGCCGCGACTCGTGCATCCAGGCGACGCCGCGCGCCAGGTCGGGGACGAGCCTTTGTTGATCGTGCGCGCAACGACTGCACCCGTGGCGATTGCGAGGCGGCGGGTCGAGGCGGCGCAACTGCTGCGCGCTGCGCACCCGGAGTGCGATGTCATCATTGCAGACGACGGTCTGCAGCACAGGCAACTTGGACGCGACATCGAAATCGCGCTTCTGAACTATCGTGGATTGGGCAATGGCTGGATGTTGCCCGCCGGGCCGTTGCGTGAGCCGCCGAGTCGACTCGATCGGGTGGACGCGATTGCCCTCAATGGTGAAGCGCCAACTGTCGCCACCGCCACACCGAGCTATCGCATGCGAACGCATCTGGCGAGCGCGTTCGCGTTGCACTCACCAAAGCTTCGTATTGACCTGTCGGCGTTGGCCGCCGAGCAGCGCTCGCACGGCTGGCGATTGACCGCTGCGGGCGGCATCGGAGCACCCGATCGTTTCTTTGCGATGCTGCGCGCCGCCGGACTCGTGATCGACGAGCTACCGCTGGCAGATCATTTCGACTACAGCACGAATCCGTTTTCCGATTGCACCGCCGACCGCATCCTGATCACCGAAAAAGACGCCGTAAAATGCGCCGACAATTTATCGCTGGCAAACGACCCGCGGCTCTGGGTCGTGCCGCTGGTGACCGAAATCGATCCGGCGCTGATCGATGTCGTTGTCGCCCGGATCACGACCAGAAGAAGCGCAGGAAAGAACTCTGATGGACCATCGCCTGCTTGACATTCTCGTGTGCCCGATCTGCAAGGGCTTGCTTGAATATCGAAAGAGCGCGCAGGAGCTGGTGTGCAAGGCCGACGCGCTCGCGTATCCGATTCGAGACGGCATCCCGGTGATGCTCGAATCGGACGCACGCAAGGTTGAACCGGCCGAGCTCGGTCGCTGATTTGAACTTCATAGTCATCGTGCCGGCACGGCTGGCTTCAACGCGCCTGCCGCGCAAGCCGCTGGCGGACATTGGCGGTGTGCCGATGGTCGTTCGGGTCGCGCGCAATGCAGCAGCGAGCGGTGCCGCACGCGTCGTGGTCGCCGCCGATGACGACGAAATCAGTGCCGCGTGCCGCGCGCATGGCGTCGATTCGATTTTGACTTCCCAGACGCACGAAAGCGGCACCGATCGCCTCGGCGAGGCCGCGCGGCTGCTTGCCCTCGATCCGCAGACCATCGTCGTCAATGTGCAGGCGGACGAGCCGTTGCTGCCCTCCGGCGTCATGCACGAGGTCGCGCAGCTGCTTTACTCGCGCGCGGAGTGTGAGATCGCCACCGCCGCGCACTCGATCGCCGAAGCGAGTGAGTTTTTCAGTCCCGACGTCGTCAAAGTCGTCGTCGACGGCAACGGACGCGCACTGATGTTTTCGCGCGCGCCCATACCCTGGGCGCGCGATGGCTTCATACAGACGCGGACAGTGCTGCCGGCCGGCCTGCCCGCCTGGCGCCACGTCGGGCTGTACGCGTACCGTGCCGCCTTCCTGGCACGCTTTCCACTACTGCCGCGGCCCGCCATTGAAGAACAGGAGAAGCTCGAGCAACTGCGCGCGCTGGCGCACGGCATCGGCATCGCAGTGCTGCAGTTGACTTCTGCGCTCCCGCCGGGGGTCGACACGCCCGACGATTTACGGCGCGTGCGGGCAATGATCCGGGACTAAACTTGCGCCGCTTACTGCGACTTATCGGGGACGCTCTTCATGATCAAACGTTTTCTTGCGGTGCTCATTGCTACCGCTGCGCTCGCACTCACCGCGGTTGACGCCAAAACATTGCGCTGGGCCTCGCAGGGCGATCCGCAGACCGCGGACCCGTTCTCACAGAACGAGGGCCTCACCAACATGTTTTCGCAGTCGGTACACGACACGCTGGTGATGCGCGACAACACGCTGAAGCTGGTTCCCGGGCTCGCGACCAGTTGGCAACAAGTCAATCCGACGACATGGCGGTTCACGCTGCGCCAGGGCGTCAAGTTTCACGACGGCTCACCCTTTACTGCCGACGACATCGTTTTTTCGTATGAGCGCGCCAGCCACCCGAATTCCCAGCTGCGGCAGTACGCGATTCCGGTCGGCAAGCCGCGCAAGGTCGATGACTTCACTGTCGAGTTTGTGCAGGACAAGCCGAATCCGATCACGCTCGAGCACGCGACGACGATTTACATCATGAGCAAGGCGTGGGCCGCCAAGAACAAGGTCGAGCGTCCGCTCGACTACAAAGCAAAGGAGGAAACCTTTGCGTCACGCAACGCCAACGGGACCGGGGCCTGGATCCTGGCGGCGCGCGAACCCGGCATTCGCACGGTGCTGAAACGCAATCCGGACTGGTGGGGCCTGAAAGACGGCCGCGGCCCGGGAAATGTGACCGAAGTGATTTACACGCAGGTCAGTGCCGATGCGACGCGCACGGCCGCCCTGCTGTCGGGCCAGGTCGATTTCATCCTTGACCCGCCGCCGCAGGACGTGCGCCGCATCGAAGAAAACAAGGGAACCAAGGTGGCGCGCGGGCCGGAAAACAGGGTCGTGTTCTTCGGCTTCGACCAAACTCGGGACGAGTTGCTGTATTCGAACATCAAGGGCAAGAATCCTTTCAAGGATGTTCGCGTACGGCAGGCGGTGTATCACGCGATCGACATCGAAGCGATTCGATCGCGCATCATGCGCGGCTCAGCGCTACCGACCGGCGGCATCACGCCATCGATCAACGCGTCGAATCCGGACGCGGAAAAACGGCTGCCGTACGACATCAACCGGTCGAAGCAACTACTGAGTGAAGCGGGCTACGCGAACGGCTTCGACGTCACGCTCGATTGCCCGAACAACCGCTACGTCAACGACGAGGAAATCTGCATCGCGGTGGCAGCGATGCTAACCAAGGTCGGCATCAACACCAGGGTCAGCACGCAGCCGCGCGCGACGTATTTTCCAAAGCTCGAGAAGTACGACACCAGCATGTTCATGCTTGGCTGGGGCGGCGCGATTACCGACGCGCAAACCATGCTGTCGCCGGTGCTGCGCTCGAATGACGATAAGACAGGCAATGGTTCCTTCAACTACGGGCGCTATGTCAATCCGAAGCTCGATACGTTGATCGATAGCGCGGCAGTGGAGCCCGATGCAGACAAAAGGCGCGAAATGATCCGCCAGGCAATCGCCGAGCACAACACGCAGGTGCACCACGTTCCGCTCCATCGGCAGATGATTCCGTGGGCGATGCGCAGCAACGTGACGGTCGTCCACCGGCCGGACAACGT
>JACCSD010000328.1 GCA_013813185.1 Burkholderiaceae bacterium | reverse complement strand
GTCGTAAGCGGACACTGAAGGGCACGATTACCGATGCTGACTGAGCGCTAGTTGCGGACCTTTTCGACAGCCGATCGGCTATGGCTAGCTAGTGCGAAGCTTGGCGGAGGCTGCGTTCGCTATCGTCCGAAGCACTAGCTTTAACTTAATCGTGTCCGGACAGCTGCACCGAGTGCCCCAGGGACCAAGCCATGGACCAATTACGAGGCATGTACTTCCGGCGACTATTTCGCTGGGAACCATCCTCGTACTCATTCGATACGATCGGCGAAGCTGAGACCTACGACTTTCTGGCCAATCCGCGCAACGATGAAGCTTTCGACGCCGCGTGGACATTGGAAGGTCCCTGGACGGATGAGGCTGACGATTGGCTCTCATCAATTGAGAGCGCGGACCTTCAGGTCGCGATTGAACGGTGTTGCCACAATGGCGAACTACTGCCCGTAGAACTGAGGGCTTTACGCCTGCAACATTTCCCGCATGCCATTCAGGTGGAATGTGAAGCGGCGATTAGGGCGCTGCGGGAGCTGCCGGGATCGGACGCAGCCCTACAACTTATTTACTGGTGGGTGCGGATCGAGCGCGCGCAGCGCACAGGGTGCCCAGATTTGGACCCGCGTCGGTCGCTGCTCTTGGAGGTCGACTAGTTTCGTGAACATGAGTCGCCCTTAGCGCTGGCTGCGTGTGGCGCCGTGAGGATCGAGCCGGGGCTTTGGCCAGGCCCTGGTGTCGTGGTAGACGAGAGTCAGGATGTCGACGCTCTTCGGACCTGACAGCGATTTGCCCCGCGACTGGCGGAAGGGTGGCGGGATCTAGAGCAGCTTCTCGGAAAGGCGCTTAAATACTAGGCGCTTGTCTTCCCTTGGGGACGCATTTCAAAAACGCCCGCTGAAGCGGGCGTTTGCTATCGCCGGTCGTAGGCGTTTTTCAGCTTTGTTTCGGTCGCCGCGACATCGCGCTCCATTGCGGCGATGCGTGCCTCGTACTCCGGGGTCAGGCGGCTGCCTCCTCCGGCCAAGCCACGTCTCTCGCCGGGTAGCGGCTCGCGGCCGAGCTCAAGCTTTCTCTTAGCGACTGCAAGGTCGCGCTCCAACGTGGCAATGTTCTCGGGCGGCGCCGCACCTTTGGTGGTTACGCCCGGGCGCATCATCGGGTCCGCTGTACTTCCTGACCGACTCGCTGCACCTTGTGCCGTCGGGGCCCTTCCGGCTGGCTGACTCGGCAGCGTGTTGACGCGCGGAGTACTTTTCGCTTCGCGCTCTTCTAGCACTTTGCCACCGGAAGGCACGCTATCGCTGTACAGCACGCTGCCGTCGGGCATCTGCACCTTGTAGATCATTGACTGGGCGGTAGCCAGCAACGGCGCACCGGCCAGGCAAACGGCGAAGATCAATCGGCGCATGCGGTCTCCTAAGAATGTTGTATCGCCATGGGATAACGATAGCCGTTCGTTGCGGCTGACAAAAGGGTTGGGCAAGACGTATTTCAGGGCGTTCCAATGGTTTCGCCGGAGAATGCCCGGTAAATTGGAGTCATCGGTCGGTTATCCACAGTCTTTGCAGGGTCGCGATGGCAAAATCGTATCGATGAGTGTCACGCAGTTTGTCCATCTTCGCCTGCATTCGGAGTTCTCGGTCGTCGACGGCATTGTCCGAATCGAGGACGCGATCGCCAAGGCGGCGGTAGACGGGCAGGGCGCGCTGGCGCTGACCGACAGTGCCAACATGTTCGGGGCGGTGCGGTTTTATCTGGCGGCGCGCAAGCGCGGCATCAAGCCGATCATCGGCTGTGATCTGTGGATCACCAACGATCTCGACCGCGATAGCCCGACGCGCATGGCGGTGTTGGTGCAAAACCGCGTTGGCTATCTGAATCTGTGCGGGCTGATCACGCGCGCCTATCTTGAAAACCCTCATCGCAACCGTGCGGAGGTTCGCGTCGAGTGGTTCGAGGAAGGCCAGGGTCGAACTGCGGAAGGGTTGATTGCGCTGTCCGGCGCACGCTACGGTGCCGTCGGCGCTTGTTTGCTTGCCGGTAAGCCCGAGGCAGCGACGCTGGTGGCGCAGAGGCTGGCGGCGTCGTTCGACGGCCGGTTCTACCTGGAGCTGCAGCGCACGGGGGACGCACGCGACGCAGTGCAGACCAAGGCCGCGTTGTCACTCGCTACTCGCCTTCACCTGCCGGTGGTCGCGACGCATCCGATCCAGTTTCTGGAGCGCGCAGACTTTCGAGCGCACGAAGCACGCGTGTGCATCGCCGAAGGGCATACGTTGAACGACACGCGCCGTCCGCGGCGTTACACGCCGGACCAGTACCTCAAAACGCAGGCCGAAATGGCCGAGCTGTTTGCCGATGTGCCGGTCGCGCTCGCGAACTCGGTGCAAATTGCCAAGCGCTGCAACCTGACACTTGAACTGGGCACCGCGCGCTTGCCGAAGTTTCCGACGCCTGAAGGTGTGACGCTCGACTACCACTGTCGGGCGTTGGCGTCGGACGGGCTCGAGCAGCGGCTCACGAAGCTGTACGCGGACGAAAACGTTCGTGACGCACGACGGCCGGAGTACGCCGCGCGACTCGATCTCGAGCTCTCGACGATCGCGACGATGGGGTACTCGGGCTACTTCCTGATCGTGGCCGACTTCATCAACTGGGCCAAGAGCAATGGCATTCCGGTGGGCCCTGGCCGGGGCTCGGGTGCCGGGTCGCTGGTGGCGTATTCGCTTCGCATTACCGATCTCGACCCACTCCAATACGGACTGCTGTTCGAGCGCTTTCTGAATCCGGAGCGCGTGTCGATGCCGGACTTCGACATCGACTTCTGCCAGGACAATCGTGATCGCGTGATCGACTACGTCAAGCGGAAGTACGGGCACGACGCGGTATCACAGATTGCGACCTTCGGTACGCTGGGCGCGAAGGCCGTCGTGCGCGACGCCGGCCGCGTTCTTGATATGCCGTACACCAAGTGCGATCAACTCTCGAAGCTGATACCGCACAACCCCGCAGATCCGTGGACGCTCGAGCGCGCTCTCGCGCAGGAGCCCGCGTTTGCCGACGCGGTTGCGGCGGACGAAGAAAATCAGGAGCTGATCGCGCTGGCCAGGCCGCTCGAAGGCTTGACGCGCAACGTCGGCATGCACGCGGGCGGCGTGCTGATCGCGCCCGGCAAGCTAACCGACTTCACACCGTTGTATTGCGCGCAGGGCACAGAAGGCGTGATCAGCCAGTACGACAAGGACGATGTCGAAGCGATCGGGCTCGTGAAGTTCGACTTCCTCGGGCTGACGACGCTGACGATCATGGATCTGACGTTGAAGTACGTAAGGCAGCTCGATCCGTCGTTCGCGCTGGAACTCGATCGATTGCCGCTCGACGATGCGGCAACCTACGAGATTTTCAAGCGTGGCGAGACGACCGCGATATTCCAGTTTGAATCGCGCGGCATGCGCGAGCTGCTGAAGCGCGCCAAGCCCGATCGATTGGAAGATTTAATCGCATTGAACGCGCTGTATCGCCCGGGTCCGATGGACCTGATCCCGGACTACGTCGAACGCAAGCAAGGCCGGCAGAAAGTCGAATACCTGCATCGATCGATCGAGCCGATCCTCTCCGAGACCTACGGCGTGATGGTGTATCAGGAGCAGGTGATGCGCATCGCGCAAGTGACCGGCGGCTATTCGCTCGGCGGCGCTGATCTCCTGCGGCGTGCGATGAGCAAGAAAAAGCCTGAAGAGATGGCAACGCACCGGTCGATCTTCGTCGACGGCGCCGCCGGCAAGGGCGTCGATGCGCGCACGGCAACCGAGCTCTTTAACCTGATTGAAAAGTTCGCCGGCTACGGTTTCAACAAGAGCCATAGCGCGGCGTATGCGCTGGTCGCCTATCAGACCGCTTACTTCAAGGTGCACTACCCGGCGGCCTTCATGGCAGCGAACTTGTCGACCTTGATGGACGACACCGACAAGGTCAAGGACCTGATTGAGGACTGCAAGGCGATCGGGCTGAAGGTGCTCCCGCCGGATGTGAATGTGAGTGCGTATCGGTTCGAGCCGGTCGATGCAAAAACGATTCGCTACGGTCTTGGCGCCATCAAGGGCACCGGACGCGGTGCGATCGAGGCGATCATCGCCGCACGCTCGGCAGGGGGGCCGTTTTCCGATCTGTTTGACCTCGCCGCGCGTGTCGACAAGCAGTTTGTCAGCCGCCGCGTGTTCGAGGCGCTGGTGCGCGCGGGCGCTTTCGACCGTTTGAACGACGATCGCGCGGTGTTGCTGGCGAGCGTCGGAAGAGCGATCGACGCGGCCGACAGCGCTGCCGCCGCAGCCGGGCAGGCGAGTTTGTTCGGCGCGTTCGAGAGCAATGCGCGGCACATCGATTACGTGCCGGCCGCGCGCTGGAGCGAGCGCGAGAAGTTGTCGAATGAAAAACTCGCGCTGGGTTACTACTTTTCCGGGCACCTGTTCACCGAGTTCGCCGCTGAAGCACGCCGCCTGGCGCCGACGCCTCTGATCAACGTGCATCAGGCGGCGTCGAGCGGACGAAGCGAACAGAGAGGTGAGCAAGTGAGGCTCGCGGGGGTGATCGTGTCGGCGCGCAGCCAGAATACGCGGCGCGGGCGCATGGGGGTAGTCGTTCTCGAAGATGGAACAGCGCAGCTCGAGCTGATGGTTTTTTCCGAGCTGTACGACCGCAAGCGCGCGCTCTTGAAGGAAGATCAACTGCTGTTCGTCATCGGCAGAGTGCGCAACGACGAATTCGCGCAGCGCCTGTCGGTCTCGGCCGACGAACTGATGGATCTGACCGAAGCTCGCGCGCGCGCAGCGGCGCGCCTGCGCATCGAGGTCGAAGGCGCAGGCGACGTGATCCGGTTGCGCGACGCGCTGAACCCGTATCGCGTGACCAACGGGCATGCAGCGCAGGGCTGCCGCATCGTGATCAGCTACAGCAACGGTGCGAACAGCGTCGACGTTGCGCTGCCGGAGGAGTGGCGCGTGCGGCCCGAGGACCGGCTTGCGGCGGACCTAGCGATGCAGCCGCGCGTGCGTCGCGCGTACTTCAACTACACGTGAGGTTCAGCGGTACTGATCGAGCCCGATCTGCGCGCGCGTTTCGCGTGCATTGATGCGTGCCTGCAGGCGCTGCCAGTTCTCGTCATGCGCTGTGCGGCCGTGTTCGCGATGCCATAGGTGATACACGTTGGTCGCCAGGCGTCCGTTTTTCAACCGCACACCGGCCGCTATCAGGCGCGCTGCGAAGTCGGAGTCTTCGAATCCCCATCCCTGAAAACACTCGTCGAAGCCGTTGACCCTTTCAATGTCGCTGCGATACGCGCTGAAGTTACAGCCTCTCAGGCGCTGCCACCGGCGTCCGCCGACTTTGCGCAATGGGCCAAGCGGCAGTCTCGGTAGCGACATCGCACGATTGACCTTGCCCTGGACGGCGGCGAAGGTGGCACCGGCGATGCTCCAGTCTTCGATCGCCGTGCCGTCGGCCAATATCGCGCGCGTAAACGTTTCGCTCAGCAGCACCCGCCCGCCGGTCACGCACCAGCCGGTTTCCGCGAGATCGCGGTGAGCACGCACGAAATGCCGCCGGACGACGCAATCGCCGTCCAGATAAATGAGATAGTCGCCGCATGCGCGCGCCGTGGCGCGATTGCGCACGGCAGCCAGGCGGAATCCCGTGTCCTCTTGCCACACGTGCGACAGCGGCACCGGCGACGCGCTCTGCGCGCTCTTGACGACGGCTTCGGTGTCGGGTGTGGACCCATCGTCCGCGACCACGACTTCGAATTGATAATCGTCCTGCTTTCCGAGACTGCGCAGCACGGCGGCCAGTGCGTCGGGCCGGTTGTAGGTGGCAACGACGACCGAGATCAACATCACGTCAGTCGCGCTTCTGTTGCCGAATCAACATGGCCTTGACATAGCGGTAGTACGAGCCTTCAGCATTGCTGACGGCCAGCATGAAGCCGTGGCTGCCGTCGAGAAAACCGCGCCGTAAAAAGTAAGTGCGAAAAAACGCTCCCGCCCCGTGAAGGATCGCGGTAAGCAGGGTCGGGCGACCGCCACGCTCGATAACGACCGGCGCCGAAAGCGAGGAATAGCGATTCACCTTGTCGAGCACATCTTCCATGGTGCGAAAGCTCCAGTGCTCGAGCGGCGTACTCATTCGGCCAACACTTCCAACTGTCTGCAAAGACTCGTGCACCGGCGCGGGCGAAAACCGGGCGCTGCCGCGCCGGAACAGCCTCCGAACATAGTCGGGCCGCCAGCCGGAATGGCGCATAAAGCGGCCGCAGTAGAAGGAGCTGCGCGGCAGCTCGTAGACGTCGAAAGCTGAATCGCGCAGCGCCGCCTGAATCTCATCGCGCAAGTTTGGTGGTACGCGCTCGTCCGCGTCGATCGACAGCACCCAATCGCCCGAGCATGCATCGACGGCGCGATTCTTCTGGATACCGAAGCCCTGCCAATCGCGTTCTTCGATGACGCGGGCCCCGGCGGCGCGCGCAATCTCGCACGTGCGGTCACGACTGCCCCCGTCGACCACGACGATTTCATCGGCGAACGCGACGCTTGCCAGGCAGTCCGCCAGATTGCGTTCCTCGTTCAGCGTGATGATCGCTACGCTCAGGCGGTTGCTCATGTTTGCGCGGTGGGTCGGGCGAGCGGCATCTTACGTCGCTGGCTTGCCTCGGCGCTTCTCTACAATTGCTGCTCGCAGGCCGCCCAACGGCGCGCTACTGGCCTGGTGGATCCTGGCCCACACACTCAACTGTCGGACGATCGATTGCACGCTCCCGTCAATGCGCAGGTCGACGCGGTCTTCGTATTGTCGGTGCGATCGTTTCACGACCGCATTGCGCACATCGAAGCCGAGCTGCAACGTCACGGCATCGCGTTCGAATGGATCTTCGAGCACGACGCCGCCGAGCTCACGCCCGAGCTGATCGAAGCGACGTTCGCTCCCAGCGACATGGGCCCGCCGCAGCAATCGTTGGTGCTCAAGCACGTCGAAACCTGGAAGCGCTGCGTGGCGCGCGACTATCGCCGCGTTCTCGTGTTCGAGGACGACGCGATGCTCGCATCGGACTTCGGGCAGGTATTCGGCGCCGCCATGCAAGCGGCCAATGCGATCGAACAGGCTTACATGGTTTATCTGGGCTGCGGCGACAACAAATATGTTTCACCGTCGCCAAGCTCCGGTTCCGTGCTCGTGAAAGCAAATCTGGCGTTGCCCGCGACCGACGCGATCGTGGTTGACCAGAGTGCGGCCCGCTTGCGGCTCGAATACGTCGGCCGTCAAAAGATCACGCGGCCTGCCGACTGGCTGATGCGCGAAGCCGATGCGGCAATGGGCGTTGCCCATTACTGGCTTACCGAGCCGATCGTCGAGCAAGGCAGCATGACCGGCCGATTCGCCAGCGTGTTGGACAGAAAACGCATCGGCCGCAGCCGGGCCTGGACCGCGCTGCGTTTTCGCTGGGATCGCTGGCGGCGGCGGACGTTGAAGCGCGATCGAAGCGATGGATGGGTCGACCCTGCTTCGTTGACAACGGCCGAGCTGCCTCGAGATCAGTGGGCAATCACGATCGCGCGCATCGCCGCTGCGCTGGTTGCCGTTGGCGCCTTTACGGGCGCTGCGGTGTCCAACATCGCTGCGGTGGTGATGCTGCTGGCGTTCATCGCCGCACCCTCCTCGCTGCTGCGCCTGAGGCGGGCTTGGCACCAACCGCTGGGCAGGGCAGCCATCGTGTTCCTGATGATCCTGCTGTTGGCCGTCACGTGGAGCACAGCGCCGTTCCTGGTAGCGCTAAAAGCGTGGGCTGGGTGGCGCCATTTTCTGTTGTTGTTCATTGCGCTTGCGATTTTTGACACGCGCGCTTCGAAGCTTTTGTTCGGGTCGATCTTTGTCAGCGCTGCAAGCGTTGGCGCGCTCGCCTCTTTCCTCCAATTTGATTTTGGCGCCGCGCAGGTGACGTCCGACGTGGCGGGGGGAATCATTCTGCGCAATCACGTGACGCAGGGCATGGCGCTGACGGCGGGTGCGCTGCTCGCGCTTGTGATTCTGGTGCACGCGCGCCGGGGTTCATGGCAGCAATGGGCGTACGGTGCCGCAGCGGTGTTCATGGTGGCCAACGTCGTGTTTGTCGCATACGCTCGTAGCGCGTACCTCGCGCTTGCGATCACGTCCCTCGTTGCTGCGCTCGGCATCGCCCGACAGCGCGCTCGACTCGCTGCGGTAGGCGCGCTGATCGTGCTGATGTTCGGCGCGGTTTGGCTCTCGCCGCTGATCAGTCAGCGAATCGAGCGCGCACTGCAGGAAGTTCGGGAGACCCACAGCTCTGCCGTGATCACGCCGATGGGCATCCGGCCCGTGATGTGGGAAACGGCGGTGTCGATCGTGCGCGATGCCCCGCTGCTCGGCCACGGGCTCGGCTCGTTCCCCGAGCAATATCGACGCGTGGTGACGCAGCGTTACACCGGATGGAAAGCGACGCTTACTGCCGATCCGCACAATCAGTACCTGTTGATTCTTGCGGAAACCGGCTTGCTGGGCTTAGCCGCTTTCACCTGGTTTCTGTTTTCGGCGATCAGGCAACGGGTGCGCGGTCCCTTTGGAGTGATCGGCATCGCGTTGCTGCTGGCGTGGAGCCTGACGAGCCTTTTCAGCTCGCACTTTCATACCTTCAACGAAGGACACTTGATCGCGATGCTGCTCGGGGTGTGCCTGGCCCGGGAGCGCGTGGCGCCAGGTCAACCGCTGAGCGTGACATCGACAGCCGAACGAACTTCGGCGTAACTCGGCCAGCCGTTGCCTGAGCCAATCAGCGTTGCGCGCGTACTCCACGGACGGGTCTTTTCCGGCTCGGTTACCCCGAACACACTGATCAAGCGCGCCCCGACGGCCGCAGCCAGATGCCCGGAGCCGCTGTCATTGGCAACGACCAGACACGAGCCGGCGAGGACTGCCCCGAATGTGCTTACATCCGATTCGGGCAACACGATCGCGCCCGGTAGCGCATTGCGCACGGTTGCGGTTTCAGTGGGGCCCGGCATCGCGACGACTTGCCTGCCGGCGGCCAGCAACTCGCCATTCAGGCGCTTGAAACCATCCCACGCCTTCATCCTGCCGCGATGAAATCCAACCGCTACCGGGCAGAGCACGATGTACGGCGCGCCAACACCGTGCGTGGCGAGCAGGTCATGCGCACGCTTTTGAGCGGGCTCACCAACGTGTAGACGCATATCGCGCGGCACATCGGAAGAAGTGCCTGCGTGCACGCTAGCGAGCTTGTAGTAGTACTCGACCATGTGGTGGCTGACGTTGACCTCGATCGCCTTGCCCAACAACCAGGAACGCGCATTGCGGGCGTAACCGGTCGACGAAATGCCCGCCAGCCGGAACTCGAGCGCGGTTCCGAACGAGTTGGTCAACAGCAGCCCTTTGTCGACTCCGAGGGCGCGTAGCGCCTGGATACGCGAGCTCGCGAACGAAACGAACGTCCACGGATAGACGGAAAAGAGATCCCGTGCCCAGGATCGGCCGGCAAGAGTGAGCGCGAAACCATGGTCCGCCAGCAGCTCGAGCGCGGGCAGCGCCATGCACGCATCTCCCAAATGATTCGGCAGACGAATGATCAGCGGCCTCACGGGCGACGCGAATGCCGGCGCGGATGCTTCGCACTCATATGCTTCGCATACACTAAGCGTGGCCGTCGGAGAAGTAATCGCACGAGAGAATTTTGGCACGTGACCCCATGACCAGCTCGTCACAACCGCCTCCCCGGTTGCTCGACGACCCCAACCTGCGCCGGTTGTTCCGACTGGTGCTCGGCCATCGGAAAGTGCTGGCCTTTGCTTTGCTGGCGACCACGGTCGCCGCGGCGACCGATCCGATCCTGGCGAAGCTGACCGGTGTTCTGACCGATCGCGCGCTATTGGAACGCGATTCGAGCACGGTCATGTGGCTGCCGCTCGCGTTCGTCGGCTTGTTCGTGGTCCGCGGCCTGGCGAGCTTCACCAGTTCGTATCTGCTGAACCGCATCTCGCAATCGGTTTTGATGAATCTGCGCATGACGATGTTCGATCGCATGTTGCGCTGGCCGGCAGCGACGTTCGAACAACTGCCCTCCAGCGTCGTGATCTCGAAGTTCGTCAACGAAGCGACCAATGCGTTGAATCTGGCCGCCGAGGTGCTCAGCACTGCCGTACGCGACTCGCTGATCGTGCTCGGACTGCTGCTGATGCTGCTGTACTACAACTGGCAATTGACTCTCGTGGCTTTGGCGATTGGGCCGGTGATCGCATTGACACTGCGCGCGTTCAGCCGCCGTCTGCGGCGGCTCAACGTCGAGAATCAGGTGATGCTCGGCGAAATGACGCGCTCGGTGCAGGAAGTCCACGAAGGCAGAAGAGTCATCAAAATCTACGACGGCGAAAGTTACGAAAATGAGCGGTTTCGCCACATCAACGCCAGACTGCGCGGGTTTGCGATGCGGATGCAGGTCGCGTGGTCCGCGTCGACTCCGCTGACGCAGATCGCCGGCGCGCTCGGCGTCGCGATCTTGATGATGGTCGCACTCTGGCAAGCGCGCGATACGCAGTTATCGGCCGGCGACTTCGTCACGTTTCTGGCCGCTGCGCTGCTGTTGCTGCCGGCGTTGCGGCATTTGTCGTCGCTGAACGGACCGCTGGCACGCATGGCGGCGGGCGCGCAAAGCGTGTTCAGCATGATGGATCTGTCAATCGAGGAAGACACCGGCTCGCGCACCTTCGAAAAAGCGCAGGGGAAGGTCGAGTTTCGGCGCGTTTCGTTTCGCTATCCCGACACAACTTCGAGTGCGCTGCTCGATATCGACTTGGTCGTGGCGCCGGGCGAAATGATTGCCCTGGTCGGCCCGTCCGGTGGCGGCAAGACCACATTGATCAACCTGATACCGCGCTTCATCAGCCCGGGCGTAGGCGAGATCGCGCTCGACGGCGTGCCGATTCAGGATTTGACGCTGGCGAGCCTGCGGCGGCAGATTGCGTTGGTCTCACAAGACGTCGTGCTGTTCGACGATACCGTCGCCGCGAACATCACGTATGGCGGGCAGCGAGGTGCCACGAAGGAGCGGGTCAGGGAAGTCGCCGAGGCAGCGTTTCTGTTGCCGCTGATCGAATCGCTGCCAAAAGGGTTTGATACGCCGATCGGTGAAAGCGCAGGCAGGCTGTCGGGCGGGCAACGCCAGCGAATTTCGATCGCGCGGGCGCTGCTGAAAGATGCGCCGATTCTGCTGCTCGACGAAGCGACTTCCGCGCTCGACT
>JACCSD010000306.1 GCA_013813185.1 Burkholderiaceae bacterium | reverse complement strand
ATGCAGCACTCACGGATACGCCAACGCACTGGACGCCGTTAGCACTACAGAATCCTGCATCACCTGCACTGAAGTGACCCGCGCCGCTGCTGGCGGGGCCGATAAGTCCACCAGCGGATTGATGAGTTTCTCGACAATGATCGTCGGGATCGTGCCCACTGGAAACCCGGCCACTCGCAGGTCTACGACCTCCATCGCGAGCTTGCCGTCATTGACCACCAATCGGCCGCGAATTTTTGCGCTGGTGACTCTGGGGAGCGCAAATCCGGCAATCGCGAACTGCGTTTCGATCGTGATCTCATACGGCGGATAGAGCGCGACGACGACGTTATCCAGGCCGGGGCGCGCATCCAGAAACGCCGAGATGTCCGACGGCAGCACGCGCACGTTTGCGTCGGCTGTGCCGAGGCTCAGCAAGCGTTTCTCTTTTCGATCGAAGACGATGTCGGACATGGTCACTTCGATCCGATCGAGCACCGGCGATTTTTCGCGCTCCACCCGCGTGCCGATCACATGGAGCCGGCGGATGTCGGCGATTTCGCCGTTGTCGCGCGCGCCCTGGACATTGACTTCATAACGTGCCGCAGGCCCGACGACGCGCGGCAGCTCGGCAGTGATCCGTTGCTCGACGCGCGCATCCATCATTGATGCGCAGCCGCTCAGCCAGAGCGCGCTGTGTATCAACGCGATGCCGAGCACGCTGGCGCGCATCAGCTCAAACAACCTCGAGGTTGATACGGGCCTATCAAACGACCGTACCGCTCGACGCGCTTTACAGCGCTCTACGAACAAAATCGCGTCGGCGGAGCGGACGATCACATGGTGTCGATATATCGCGTTGGTCATGCCCCGGCCTTGCGTCCGCGTGCATGATCGAGCGGCACAGCTAAGCGTTCGCGAAGCTCGGTCACTATTTCGTCGAGCGACGACGCTGAGAGCCGATTCTTGCTGAGGGAACGCGCGCCACTGCGCCTGTTTGGTCGCATCGCCTACGAACGACTTGCTAAGGCCAGCTGAACACCCCGTCCGGAAGCGGCGTCCGGCGTCGCTCAAACGTTGCCGCGATGGCATGCGCGAGCTCGGTTGCATCCATCTTGTCTTCGCGCAGCAAGGCGTACACGTCGAAGTAGTCTTTCATGCGGCTGTTGCGGGTGCCGAGCAGCACCATGGCGTGCAGTTTCTCGGCGACCACGGTCTCGCGCGGGTACGCGCGCAGGCGCGGACGGGGCAGGTCGAGCAGGCTCGGATACTCCAGCCATTGAGGCCCGGGCGTCACCGCGTCGCCAATGCCGATGTCGACCTGGATGGTCAGCTTTGCCGCGCCGAGCTCGGCTCTCAGCGTCACTCGCCTCCCGCCATAGGCGTCCTCCTCGCGGATCGGCGCTACTACGACCGTATCGGCGCGGAACACCATGGCATCCGGCTCCACCGCGACACCGCATACCTCACCGATGGCCTTCGCATGGCGCGCAAGCCGCACTTGTACTGAGCGCGCGAGACCGGCACGCGTGCCTGTCATGCCACCAGCGCCTCCACATAAGGTCGCATCACCCGCTGCACACGGCAAATTGCGGCATATCGGTCCAACGCATTCATGCTGAAGCGACGAGCGCGCCACGCCTCGCGCAGTGCCTCAAGCGCAACGTCAAGGCCGATCTTGTTGCGATACTTGAAGCAGTCAGCGAGCGTCTTCGCCACGTCGTACACGTGCACTGCCCGGCCTTCGAGTACGTGGCTTTCCACTCCTTCGGTGAGCGCAGCTCCTGTGTACCTCACAATGCGGAGCTGCGGGTAGCGCAGCGCCGGGTGCCACGCACGGCGATCGAGCGCCATCCAGACCTGTGACGGCAGTTGCGAGCCGATGCGGTGGAACTGCAGCGCTGAAAGCAAGCACACCACACCCTGGGGCACCGCCGCCGCCGCGACGGCCAGCGCGTGATGCTCGGTGATGGACTGCTCCGGTAGCCGGTACAGGCCGCGGGCAACACGCTCGAGCTGCTCCTCGGCCACCAGGCGGGTCAACACCTGGCGATGGATTCCGGCCGCCGCCAGGTCGCGCGAGGTCACGCCCCTTCTGCGGCGGGCGAGCCTTAGCGTGCGGTCGCGGTCGGTTATTGGCATGTGGCAAATACTAGACGTTTGTTAATAAACGTCAAGGTTTTGCCACACAGGCTCCGAGGATGCTGCGAGCGCCCGATCTGCACGCGTAGAGCGCGGGTTACTTCACGCAATCCACTGCTCTACCGGGCGCGAAAGGAACTGCTCGATCCCGATGCCATCGCCGCCGACGAGCAGAGTGCGCTCAGGCTTGAATGCTTCGGTAAACGCGGCCATGCCGCGCAAATTGCCGAGGGCACGTCCGCTTTTCACTTCGATGGCCGTCACATTCCGGGCGCGCGTGACGACGAAGTCGACTTCGCGATCCCGCTCTCGCCAGTACGCCAGTTCGCAGACGCCGGTAGCGGCTGCATTTGCCAGGTGCGCCCCGACGGCGGATTCGATCAGGCGGCCCCATAACGAAGCGTCGCGCCGCGCTTCGGTGAGCGTCATGCCGCTCTGCGCACTGAGCAGCGCCGTGTTGTACACCTGCAGCTTGGGGCTCGAACCGCGGCGGCGTGCCGCATCCGCGGCGTACTTGGGCAACCCTGTGACTATGCCGGCACCGTCGAGCAGCTGCAGATAGTGCGCGAGTGTGGTGGTGTTGCCGGCGTCCTGAAGCTGGCCGATCATCTTGGTGTACGACAGCACTTGTCCGGAATATCTGCAGGCAAGCTCGAACAGGCGGCGCAGCAGCGCGGGTTTGTCGACGCGCGACATCAGCAGCACGTCACGTGAGATTGAGGTTTCGATCAGACTGTCTGCCACGTAACGCGTCCAGCGGGGCGGCTCGCCGATCAGTGGTGCGGCGCCTGGGTAGCCGCCGTAGAACACATATTGATCGAGCGACCAGCCAAACGCGAGGCGCATCTCGGAGTAGCTCCAGTGCCGCACATGCTGCACTTCGAAGCGGCCCGCCAGGCTTTCGGCCAAACCCTGCGCAACCAGCAATGGAGCGGAGCCCAGCAGCACCACTCGCAACGGACGCCGGCTGCGCGTATCTTCGTCCCACAGACGCTTGACCGTCTCGGCCCAGCCCGGGACTTTCTGAACTTCATCGAGAATGAGAACCGCACCGGCATGCGCTGCTTCGAGCCGGGCCGCTTCCCATTGCTGCGCAATCCATTCGCTTCCGCGCAGGGCAGGTTCGTCGGCACTGACGAACCGTACTGGGACTTTCATGCCTTCCACTACCGACTGCACGAGCGTCGTTTTCCCGACCTGGCGCGGGCCCGCAATGACCTGAATGAAGCGGCGCGGTTCGGCCAGCCGCCGAGCGAGCACCTCCGCTTGTGGGCGCACATAAACAGAGGGCTGACGTGAAGTAGACATGATCCGCCAGAACGAATTACTCAATGAACTGAGTAATATTACTCAGGGTATTGAGTAATTTGCAAGCCCCGCGATCCGGCCCGATGCAGCACTCACGGATACGCCAACGCACTGGACGCCGTTAGCACTAGAGAATCCTGCATCACCTGCACGGAAGTGACCCGCGCCGCTGCTGGCGGTGCCGACAAGTCCACCAGAGGATTGATGAGTCTCTCGACAATGATCGTCGGGATCGTGCCCACTGGAAACCCGGCCACTCGCAGGTCTACGACTTCCATCGCGAGCTTGCCGTCATTGCTCGGCAGCGATCCGTTGCTCGACGCGCGCATCCATCATCGACGCGCAGCCACTTAGCCAGAGCGCGCTGTAGATCAACGCGATTCCGAGCATGTCGGCGCGCATCAGCTTCAAACAGCCTCGAGTTCTACAAAAAGAACGTTGGGTGACGTTTGCGAAGACGGTGCATTCAAGGGCGACCCTACGTGCGGTCGCGGCTTCGCATCTATTTGCCGTAAGCGTGCACACTACCGTACATGCTGAATATCGAACTGCCCGACCTGGAATCACAGAGCGATGTCCAGATCGTCAAGGAAAACCTGTACGCCGCCCAAGCGATCTACTTTGCGTACCAGATGGAGGAAATGCGCCTCTTCCAGGTGGTCGAGCGCATCGTCGAGCTGTTTCAGCAAGGGCAACTGCCGCTCGGCCGCGGCAGTGCTGGACAGGCGCTGGAGCAGATGTGGCGCTCCCATCGACTGCAGCCCGAGAGTGTGCGACGAAATGCGTACTGGCGAATGTTCGGCGCCGCGGCCGACAGGGATGCGGATGCAGGCGAGCCAAACTCCGATTTCCTGTCGCTGTGGCTGCGCTTCATCGTCGCGGTGTCAGCGTATGCGCGTGAGCACGGTGCATCGGCACTGATTGCGCCGCGTACCGATGCCAATGCTTCGCTGCGAAAGACAGCGCGCGATCTGGCGGCGAATCTATCGAGGCATGGGTGGGGCGGCGCGAAGTTCGCGGCTGCGCAGTTGACGGCCGACATTCAGCGCGCGCTCGACATCCTCGGCGATTCCGAAGTGCAGCAGGCGTTGGGCGCGCGAGACATGTGGCAGGTGGTCGAGAGCGTGAACACAACGTACCTCGGCGGCGCGCGCAACGTGGCGCGCAGTCGAACAATGGCGCAGGCCGGACGGCGGATTTTTGATTGGCTCGCGAAGCTGGACCAATCTTCGACGCAGGACGATGCCGAACTCGTCGACGCGGTCGAGCGCTGGCTAGCGGCGAGCGCCACGGTGGACGACGCTGTGGAGCAATACGCAACGCCGTGCGAATCGCCGGTGATGGCGGCGCCGGCCGGCCCTTTGCCGGCGATTGCGAGGGATCTGCTCGACGCGTTGGGGCTGTCGCCGCGCGAGCATGACAAGTCGGGTCGCTCAATCGTCTGTTTTCACGGCGCACCGCGCACCGGCAAGACGCTCGCCGCGCACGTTCTCGCGCAAGCGCTGTCGCGCGAGGTGTTGCGAATTGATCTTGCGGCGGTTTCGAGCAAATATATCGGCGAGACATCGAAGAATTTCGGCGCGGTGTTCGAAGCCGCCGAACGTGCCGGCGCGACGCTGTTGATCGACGAGGCCGATGCGCTATTCGGCAGGCGCACGGAAGTCAATGATGCGCACGACCGCTACGCGAACATCGATGTCGGCTATCTGCTGCAGCGGATCGAGCGTTTCAACGGGCTCGTGATTCTGGCAACCAACTTGCGCGATGACATTGGCATGCCGTTCACGAGCGCCGCGCGGCACCGCTGGCGAACAGTGCGCTTTCCGCGGTCTTTCGGCTGAACGGCGCGACGCTTATCTTGCCCCACACACGCCCGGTGGTGTCGTTGTTTATATGAGCTGGCGGTGCGCCATCATCTGAAGCCGGCCGCCTGGCGCTGATGCCATCTATGACGAGGCGGTCGATCGTTGGTGGGACACCCTGATGCTGCCCTGATCGGGGTCGCCACGCAGCCGCCGAGCTTCCGCGGCCGCATGTTTTTCAGATGGCGGCCAGCCTTTCGACGGTATCGGGATAGCGTCTCACCATGTTTATCAGCAATGCGGCCTGTGCGTTTGGCTTGGCACGGCCCTGCTCCCAATTTTCCAACGTCCGAACGTTG
>JACCSD010000298.1 GCA_013813185.1 Burkholderiaceae bacterium | reverse complement strand
AAGAGCGAGTTGATCTGCTTCATCGCGGAGCGCAAGCGTTGGGCGGAGCTGGCCTGCCTGGGCGTCGGGCACTAAAGTGCCAACCACTGCGGTACTCACAACGTCGGCGCAAAAAAAAGGCTAAAGCGTTTTTTGCTAAAAGCCCCGGCGTTGCTCCGTTTCTCGGGCGACGCCCCGAAGGCAGGCCAGCTCCGCCCAACGCTTGCGCTCGAGATACCTTCACTTAATGTGGGGAAAAGATAAAAACATCGCGTGCGAGGCGATGTCGAGACAGCGTGGTGCCAGTAATCCCACCTCGCGCAATTTCGCGCAACGCTACGCCGCCTGCCGACGCGGCGGCCGGCTCGCTACCAGCGCAATCAACTGGTGTTCCTCGTCAGACGACAGCACGCGCACCGACGGTACGTAGCCTTGATACACGACGCCGTGCAGCTCGACCTTATTCTGCACGCGCAGATAACGAACGAGATATTCGACGATGTTGTCGTTGATGCGCTGGCCTGGAACCAGCACGGGGATCCCGGGCGGATACGGCACGATCTGGTCGCAGCTGATGCGCCCGGCGAGCCCGTGGTTCAGTTGATCGTTGTCGTCAAGCAGAGGCACCAGTTCGCCGGTCGCGTAGTACGCGTCGCGCGGGAGGAATGCGAGATCGGTGAAAGGCGGCAGATCGGGCGTGCGGTACAACCGGCGCGGCGCGCGCTTCTCGCGCGCGATGCGCATCAGCGCGTCGTACAGCCGCGAACATTTGGAGCGCGTCGTGCCGATCGTCAGCAGCAATGTCAGCGTATTGAACGTCGATTTTTCGACGGTGATGTTGAAGCGAGTGAACAGCTCATTCTGCAGGTCGTCGACGGTCATTCCGCACGACGCGACGTCGACGGTTATCTTGGTCGGATCGAGCCGGATACCGTCGTTCTTGACTTCTTCGGGGAGCAGATCGTCCAGCTCGAGCACGCGAAACACGCCGGTCGAATTGATCTGCTCTCGCAATTCATCGGCCAGCATCAAAGTCCGCTGCAGCAGCTTGTAGCCTTCGAGCACTGCCTGTTTGCGACTAACGTCGAGGCTCGCAATCATGCTGTACATCGGGCTGGTCGATGTGTGCATGTTGAAGTTTTCGCGGAAAATATGCTCGTTGAACGTCGGATCGTTCACATGGATGTACGCGGCCTGCGACAGCGCCGACAAAGTCTTGTGCGCCGATTGCGTCACGTAATCGGCACCGGACTCGAGCGCGGTCGGGCGCAGCGCCGGGTGGAACCGCGCGTGCGCGAACCAAGCCTCGTCGATCAACACCTTGATATCGCGTGCATGCGCTGCGTCGATGATTGGCTTCAGGTCGTAGCGCAATCCGTCGTACGTGCACGAAGTCAACACGAGCAGCTGCGCTTCGGGATGCTCGTCGATCGCTTTCAAGATCGTTTTCTTCGGCACCGGACCGAACACGCCGTACTTCCGGTTGACCGAGGAATCCATGTAGATGGGCTGCGCACCCGACAACACGACGCCGTGATGCACCGACTTATGGCAGTTGCGATCGAGCAGCAATGTTTCGCCGGGTGCGATCAATGTCTGCAGGATCACCTTGTTGGCGGTCGAAGTGCCGTTGGTCGCAAAGAAAGTGCGCTGCGCGCCGAACGCGTGCGCCGACATTTGTTGTGCTTCGGCAATCACGCCGGTCGGCTCCATCAGCGAATCGAGTGCCTTGACCGACACCGATAAATCCGCGTCGAACACGTGCTCGCCCATGAAATCGTAGAACTCGTTGGCCCACGCGCTGCCGCGCAGCGAGTCGCCGCTCGAGTGGCCGGGCGTGTGCCACGCGTCCTTCGCGGCCATCACATACGCTTTCAGCGCATCGTAAAAAGGGGTGCGCGCGCGCTCGGCGATTTGGGCGTTCAAGATGCGGTACATGCCGCGGTAATCACGTTCTTCGCGATAAAAATAACCATCAACCGCTTCGGTGAACAGCGCGTCGACGACCTGATCTTCTTTCTCTTTCTCGATCAGTATGTAGATGTCGAGCTCGGGGCGCAGCGACGTGATCTTCTGCACCAGCTTGAGCGCCGACACTTGTAGGTTGCGTTTGCCGTCGCCGTTCTTGCGGGCGGGCTTGCCGTTGCCCCGGCCATCGGACACCGCGTACAGCTTGTCGTCGACGATCGCGGTTTGAATGTCGCCATCACGCTCGATCAGCGCCAGCCCTTCCTTGGCCGTCAGCGCGCCGATAAAAGAAATTCCATACGGATTGTCGAGCGATCGCGCGGCGGCGTTCAGCCCTTTCAGCAACTCGCGCAGGATCAGCGGCTCGTCGTTGATGACGAGCACCTTGGAAGACGGCTTGGCCATGCGGCGCGAGGGCGGGAAGAAGAGGGCGAGTTATCCGGCAAACGCTCTTGGAAAGCAAGCGCGAAACGGAGGGGCTTCCTGCTTTTGTTCTACGCGCCAACGCGTGCCGTCTGAAGGCGGCGCGTCAAGCGCTAGCCCATCGCTTTTACAGCGGCGGCCAAGCGGCTTTTGTTTCGCGAGGCGGTGTTCTTGTGCACGACTTTCTTGTCGGAAATCGAATCGATGACGCTGGTCGCTTGGTGCAATGTGTCGAGCGCCACTTTTTTGTCGCCGCCTTCGATCGCCTTGCGGACCGATTTGATCGCGGTGCGCAGGCGTGAGCGCTGCGCCGAGTTATGCGCATTGCGCACGGTCGACTGACGTGCCCGATGACGGGCTTGTTTGGTATTGGCCATAAGATTCGTGTCCGGCGGAGCGATGCTCAGTGTGTGCTGAGAAAGGGGCGGCACTATAGCAAACTGGACGCCCGATCTGCAGGCTTCTTATCTACGAACCCACATTGCTGCGTGCTCTAGCCACCGTTAGCGGCCTGACCTTCGTATCCCGCCTCACCGGGCTGGCGCGGGACATGTTGATCTCGAGAATCTTCGGCGTCAGCGCCGAGACCGACGCCTTTAACGTCGCGTTCCGCATCCCCAACCTGCTGCGCCGAATGTTTGCCGAGGGCGCGTTTCAGCAGGCGTTCGTTCCGATGCTGGCCGATGTTCGCAGCCGTGATGAAGCGGGCACGGGCGCGTTCGTTGGGCGTATGGCGTCGGCCTTATTCTGGGTGCTGCTCGCCATTTCAACCCTGGGCGTCATCGCCGCGCCGGTGCTGGTCTGGCTGATCGCCTCCGGACTCGCTCGCAACCCGGATGCGTTTGAGCTGGCGACCGTGATGACGCGCTGGATGTTTCCGTACATCCTGTTCATGTCGCTGGTAGCGCTCGCGGCCGGTGTACTGAATACGTACCGCAGGTTTGCGGTACCGGCGGCCACGCCGGTGCTGCTGAACGTATCGTTCATCGCGTGTGCGCTATGGCTTGCCCCGCATCTTGAGCGGCCGATCATGGCGCTTGCTTTCGCCGTCGTAATCGGCGGGGCGCTGCAGCTGGGGATGCAGTTGCTCGCGCTGCGCGCGATCGGCGTCGGCGTTCGCTGGTCGTCGCCGCTTGCCGCGTTTCGCGACCCCGATGTGCGGCGGGTGGGGGGCTTGATGCTGCCGGCTGTGTTTGCGGTATCGGTCGCGCAGATCAGCATCATCATCAACACGAACATCGCGTCGCACTTGGCCATCGGCAGTGTGACCTGGCTGGCGTTTGCCGACCGATTGATGGAGTTTCCGACTGCGCTGCTCGGCGTCGCACTGGGGACGGTGCTGCTGCCGAGTCTATCCACAGCGTTTGCCGAAAAGCG
>JACCSD010000266.1 GCA_013813185.1 Burkholderiaceae bacterium | reverse complement strand
ACCCCGGGGTGCAGGGCCGAGAAGCTCGCCAGCATCGATCCGCCAAGCCCGACCAAAAGGGCGCAGGCACCGGCCACCATCATGTGGGTTCGAAATCCGGCAGGTTTGTTGGCTGTTTCGCGCTCGTAGCCGATCAGCCCGCCAAGCACCATCGCTCCGGCCACTTCGGCCAGCACCACCAGTTGGGGCCACGCGTTTTGCAAGCCGTCCCTCGACTACCGGCAAACCGCGCAGGAATATCCTGAATCGCGGCTAGTGCTTCCAGGGAATGTAGTCGCGCCACTCGCTCAGCATGGAGCGGCGATCGCGCAGAACGTACACAGCGATCAGCGCAATCACCGCTGCGCTTCCCAGTGCAATTAGCGATGGCGTTGCTTTGCGCAGACGGCGCTTCCACACCTCGCGCGGACGGTTATCCCCAAGCAGGACTGGTTTCAGGCCGTCGTCATACGCCGGCGAGATAGGATCGCTTGCCGGAAAGCTTTCTGCGATGGCCTGATCGAGCAGGCGTTCACCGTGTTCCGGTGTCTTGGCAATTGCCATCGGGTTCTCCCTGAAGTTTTGAGCGCTGATCGCTGCGCCAGTCTTCTACAAAAGCAAGCTCCATGCCGTAAATGCCGGCCGGCGCTCCGGCAGCCGCTGATCAGCGCGCGTCGCGCTCTCCGAGCGTGTCCTCCACGTAAACCATTTGTACCAACACCAACAGGGCAGCAGTCGCCGGTGCCGCAAGCAGCAGTCCCAGCCAGCCGAACAGCAGGGCGGCGACCAGCAGCGCAACGAGCGTCAGTGCGGGCGGAAGTTCAACGGTGCGACGCTCGATCATCGGCGTCAGCACATAGGCTTCTACTGTCTGGATGACGCCGTACAACAGGACCACGTAGAAGACCTGCGTCGGGCCTTGCAGCAGGGCGAACAGGGCGGCTGGGAGTAGCGCCAGCAGCGGGCCGATATTGGGAATGAAGTCGAGCAGAGCAGCGATCAACGCCAACGCGCCCGCCATCGGTACCCCGATCAGCGCCAGCCCGATGAACACTGCGACGCCGACTATGACCATCGAGATCGCTTTGCCGAACAGCCACCAGCGAAGCGTGTGTCCCATCGCAAACAAGATTTCGCGCGCCCGATCGCGGTGGGCCGGCGGAAACAATCTCACTGTGCCTTCAATGTAGGGCCGCGGGTCGGCCGCCAGGTAAAGCGCGATCACTATCGCGACGACCGTATGGCCGAATGCAGCGAGCGTTCCAGACAGGGCGCCGGTGACTCTGCCGGCCACCTGCGGTTGCGCTGCCACCTCATCGGGGCGCGGTGCGGCGTCGAAAAGAGCTTCCAGCCAGACGAAGCGGCTCAACTCCTGTTGCAAACGCTGCACGGCAGCGGGCAAGGTCGCTCGCAGGTCGCGAACCTGCTCACCGATCGAGGGAGCGATTGCCCAACCGATCAGACCTAAGGAAATCGCCAGCAGCGCGACGACGATCGCGAGCGCCCATCGCGGAGATATGCGCAAACGTGCTGCCAGCGGTTCTGCCAACGAGCGCAGCAGGATCGCGAGCAGGATGCTTGCGAACACAAGCAGCACGATGTCGGCTGCGAATACGATCAGCAGCAGCGCGAGTGCGGCGAAGCCGATCTTGGCCCAGGTGCGCTTGGTCATTCGCCGGCTAGAGCTTCGGGAACGCGCTTTGCCTTCATCGTGCGTCACTCAAGGAGTTGCGATGAAAAAGTTGGCAATGTTATTGGCTGTTGCTCTAATCGTGGCCGGTTGTAACACGGTGGGCGGACCCGGCGGCACGGCCGGGGGCGGAGTCGTTCAGGATAATGTGAAGCCCTGATCGGCACGCGAGCGCGCCTCGAGCGCTGACCATTGTTCGAACTTTGCAGCGATCAAGTGTTCGATTTCTTCGATCCGAAGTCGGTCGGACTTGATTCGCCCGACCCGCTCGCGGTGGTAGCCGACTTGGTTCATGCGCTCGGCGAGCACTCGCTGCTCATTCTCCAGTAGTTCGATTTCGGCCGGTAGCGCAATCAGCTCGCGTTGCTCCTTGTACGAAAGCTTGCCTCGCTGCGCGCGAGCCGCCGGCCTGGCTGCCACACCGCCGCCTTTATTAGAAGTGTTGGAAGCGTTAGAAGCGTCGTCCTCGGTGCCAATGCGCTGCCGTACCCAATCCGAATAGCCTCCCACATACTCGCGCCAAACGCCGTTTCCTTCGGCAACGAGGGTCTGCGTGACGACGTTGTCGAGAAACGCGCGATCGTGGCTGACGAGCAGCAACGTGCCGTCGTATTGCTGCAGCGTCGCTTCCAGCAGTTCAAGTGACTCGATGTCGAGATCGTTGGTCGGCTCGTCGAGCACCAGCAGGTTGGCCGGTTGTGCAAACAATCGCGCCAGCAACAACCGGTTGCGCTCGCCTCCTGACAAGGTCCCGATCGGCGCCTCGGCACGTTGCGGCGGAAACAGAAAGTCGCCGAGGTAGGTCATCACGTGCCTGCGCTCGCCGCCGATCTCAATCCAGTCGGAGCCCGGGCTTATCGTTTCGATCAGCGTCTTGTCCGGATCGAGTGCCGCGCGCATCTGATCGAAGTAAGCCACCTGCACCCTGGTTCCGCTTCGTACTGTCCCCTGATCGGGCTCGAGCGAGCCGAGCATTAGCCGCAGCAGCGTCGTCTTGCCGGCGCCATTGGGGCCGATCAGCCCGATGCGGTCGCCGCGCAGAATCCGCATCGACAGGCGATCGACGATCAACGTGGTGCCGAATCGCTTCGTCACATCGGTCAGCTCGGTGACGAGCTTGCCCGATCGCTCGCCGGCATCGACGGCAAGCTTCACGCGACCGATGCTGTCGCGGCGCGCAGCGCGAGCCACCCGCAATCTTTCGAGGCGTTCCACCCTGCCTGCGTTGCGCGTGCGCCGCGCCTCGATGCCGCGCCGGATCCACGCTTCTTCCTGTTGCCAGAACTTGTCGAACTTGCGTGCGGCGGTTCGCTCTGCCGCGAGCTCGACCGCACGCCGCGCTTCCCACGCGCTGTAATTGCCGGGATACGAGCGCAGCAGACCGCGATCCAGCTCCACGATGCGGGTGGTCACGCGATCGAGAAATGCGCGATCGTGCGTAATGACGATCAGCGTCTGCTTTGCCAGCAACTCCTCGAGCAGCGTGATGCCGTCGATATCCAGATGGTTGGTCGGCTCGTCGAGCAACATCAAGTCCGGCGCGAGTGCAAAGGCCAGCGCAAGTGCGCCACGCTTGCGCTCACCGCCGGACAGTTCCGCCGGATCGGCGGCTTCGTCGAGACCGAGCCGATGCATGTACTCGATCAATCGAGCCTCGATACGCCAGCGCTCGCGATCGTCGTGCGCCGAAACATGCGTTTCGATTTTGCCACGCAGCGCGAGGCTCGCGCGCAGGGTCGGCGCGGGCGGCAACGCAGGCTCTTGTTCGACCATCGCGATCGACAGGCCTTCCTTTCTCTTGATCTCACCGTCGTCGAGTTCGATCCGGCCTGCGATCGTGTTCAGCAGCGAGCTCTTGCCGGTGCCGTTGCGGCCGATCAGCCCGATGCGATCGCCCGCCTGCACCGTCAGCGACGCGCGGTCGAGCAACGGCTGCAGGCCAAACGCAAGTTCGGCATCGAGGATGGTCAGGAGAGACATCGTGATCGCGGATTCAGCGCACTGCAGTAGGTCGCGCGGAGCTGATCAGCAAAATACCCGCGCCCGCACACGCCAGCGCGGCGGCCTGCAGCCACGTGAACGTTTCGCCGAGCAGAAAAATACCAACCAGCGTCGCGGCGATCGGCAAGGCGACCGTGAATATGCCCGCGTGACTGGCGGCGACATGCTTCAGGCCGGCCACCCACATCCAGACGGCGAACAAGCTTGCCGCAAGCGAGTAAAAAACCAGCAGCAGCCACAGGTTCGGAGTCAAGGCACCGGTATCGAATGACGCGAGTTGCCACAGGCCAAGCGGCGCAATCAGCACCAATCCCAACAAGTTGATCAGTGCCGAAACGCGTAACGGTGAACGGGTTGCCGACAGCCGCTTCGAGATGATCACGTAGATCGCTTCGCACACGACGGCGCCGAACAACAACAGATTTCCAAGCAGCGTCGTCAGCGCCGAGGCTGACTC
>JACCSD010000259.1 GCA_013813185.1 Burkholderiaceae bacterium | reverse complement strand
GGCGACAACATCCAGATGGAAGTCGCACTGATCGCCCCGATCGCGATGGAGCAAGGCCTGCGCTTCGCGGTGCGCGAAGGGGGCAAGACCGTCGGCGCCGGTGTGGTCGCCAAAATTACTGAATAGCCAAAATTACTGAATAGCAGTTAACAAAACCATTCGGCAGCGCTGCTGCCTCGCTCTTTGAAAGATCGTCATGCAAAGCCAAAGAATTCGCATTCGCCTCAAGGCGTTCGATTACACGCTGATTGACCAGTCGGCGCTTGAAATCGTCGATACCGCAAAGCGCACCGGTGCCGTCGTGCGCGGCCCGGTTCCGCTGCCGACACGTATTCAGCGTTTCGACCTCCTGCGCTCGCCGCACGTCAATAAGACGTCGCGCGATCAGATGGAGATGCGGACGCACCAGCGGTTAATGGACATCATCGATCCGACTGACAAGACGGTGGATGCACTGGCGAAGCTTGATCTACCGGCCGGCGTGGACATCAAGATCAAGGTGCAGCGGGTTTCAGCTGAGTAACTACGGCCGATAGGTTGCACGTCAACGCGCCTGTGAGTTAAAATCGCCGGCTTTTCGCGATCTGGCCAGCGAGAAATCAGGCGGCCGGACGTGCTTTTGGAAGTGCTCCTGGCCAATCGTAGCTAGGAACGGAGAAAACAATGAGAGAAACCTTAGGTCTATTGGGCCGCAAGGTTGGCATGACGCGCATCTTTACCGACGAGGGCGATTCGGTTCCCGTCACTGTGCTCGACGTGTCGAATAACCGTGTGGCGCAAGTGCGCACGGCAGAAGCCGACGGCTATTCCGGTATTCAGGTGGCTTACGGAGCCCGCCGCGCCTCGCGCGTATCGAAGCCGCAGGCGGGACACTTCGCCAAAGCCGGTATCGAAGCGGGTTCAGCGCTCAAAGAATTTCGGCTCGACGCGAAGCAGGCGGGCGAATTCAAAGCCGGTGCCACCCTCGGTATCGGTACATTTTCGGTCGGTCAGAAGGTCGACGTCACAGGTGTGACGATCGGCAAGGGTTTCGCCGGCGCGATCAAACGGCACCACTTCTCGTCGAATCGTGCCACCCATGGCAATTCGGTGTCGACGAATGCACCGGGCTCGATCGGCATGCGGCAGGATCCGGGCCGCGTGATGCCTGGCAAGCGCATGGCCGGCCACTTGGGTGACAAGCAGCGGACAACGCAGAACCTGGTGGTTGCGCGCATCGACACCGAGCGTCAGTTGCTGTTGATCCGCGGCGCTGTTCCGGGTGCAGCGGGTGGCGATGTGGTCGTGCGGCCGGCGGCTAAAGCCAAGCCAAGCCCAGCAACCGCGGCGACGAAGGCCTAGGAGGGCGAATGGAACTGAAGATGCTGAACGCCCAGGGTCAGGACGCGGGAACCACCTCGGCGCCGGAAACCGTGTTCGGGCGCGAATACAACGAAGCGCTCGTGCATCAAATCGTGGTTGCGTACCAGGCCAATGCACGGCAGGGAACGCGTGCGCAAAAAGACCGCACGACGGTGAAGCATTCGACGCGCAAACCGTGGCGGCAAAAAGGCACCGGGCGCGCGCGCGCGGGCATGAGCTCGAGCCCGATCTGGCGTGGCGGCGGCCGTGCTTTCCCGAATTCGCCCGACGAGAATTTTTCGCACAAGGTGAACAAGAAGATGTATCGCGCCGGTATGGCGTCGATCCTGTCGCAATTGGCGCGCGACGACCGCATTGCTGTGGTCGATTCCCTGGCGGTTGATTCTCCCAAGACAAAACAGCTCGCCGACAGGCTGAAAGCGATGGGGCTGCAGTCGGTCCTGATCATTACCGACGACGTTGACGAGAATTTGTATCTCGCGTCGCGCAATCTCAAACATGTGTTGATCGTCGAGCCCCGTTACGCGGATCCACTGTCGCTGATTCACTACAAGAAAGTGATCGTGACGAAGCCGGCAATCTCCAAGCTCGAGGAAATGTGGGGATGAACGCAACCAAGCAACCCAGCTCGACGCCGAACGGCAGAACTGATCGCCTGTATGCCGTGCTGCTCGGACCCGTGGTGTCCGAGAAGAGCACGATGATCGGCGAGAAGCATGAGCAAGTCGCGTTTCGTGTGATGCACGACGCGACGAAGACCGAGATCAAGGCCGCGATCGAATTGCTGTTCAAGGTGAAGGTCGATCGGGTGTCGGTCCTGAATCAAAAAGGCAAGCAGAAGCGATTTGGCCGCTTCGAAGGCCGTCGTGGGAACGTGCGCAAAGCGTATGTCCGGCTCAAGCCCGGGCAGGAAATCGACTTCGCGCAGACGGCGGGTAAATAATGGCACTCGTAAAAGTCAAACCAACCTCTGCCGGCCGTCGCGGCGTTGTCAAGGTCGTCAGCGCGCATCTGCACAAAGGCAAGCCGCTCGCCTCGCTGACCGAGCCGAAGATCCGCGGATCGGGACGCAACAACTCGGGCCGGATCACGATCCGGCACAAGGGTGGCGGGCACAAGCAGGCGTATCGCCTGATCGACTTCAAGCGCGACAAAGATGGCATCGGCGCGAAGGTGGAGCGGCTCGAATACGATCCGAACCGCTCGGCGCACATTGCATTGCTGGTGTATGCCGACGGCGAGCGGCGCTACATCATTGCGCCCAAGGGCGTGGCAGTCGGCGTGCAGCTGATGAGTGGCAACGAGGCGCCGATTCGCGCCGGCAATACGCTGCCGCTGCGCAATGTTCCGGTGGGCACGACCATTCATTGCGTCGAAATGTTGCCGGGCAAGGGCGCGCAAATGGCACGCGCCGCGGGTACTTCGGTGCAATTGCTCGCACGCGAAGGCACGTATGCGCAGTTACGCTTGCGGTCGGGCGAGATTCGCCGGGTGCTGATCGACTGCCGCGCGACGATCGGCGAAGTCGGCAACGAAGAAAACAGCTTGCGGCAAATCGGCAAGGCCGGAGCGATGCGCTGGCGCGGCGTGCGCCCGACGGTGCGCGGGGTGGCGATGAATCCGGTCGATCACCCGCACGGCGGCGGCGAAGGCCGTACCGGAACCAAGCGCGATCCGGTCAGCCCTTGGGGAACGTTGACCAAGGGTTATCGCACGCGCAAGAACAAGCGCACCGATTCGATGATCGTGCAGCGGCGCAAGAGAAAGTAAGGAAACCGAATGTCACGTTCATTGAAAAAGGGCCCGTTTGTCGACGGCCATCTGCTGGCGAAGGTGGAGACGGCGGCGGCGACGCGCGACAAGAAGCCGATCAAGACCTGGTCGCGGCGCTCGACGATCCTGCCCGAATTCATCGGCCTGACGATCGCCGTGCACAACGGCAAGCAGCACGTGCCGGTCTACATCAACGAGAACATGGTCGGTCACAAGCTGGGCGAGTTCGCGCTGACCCGTACGTTCAAGGGGCACGCGGCGGACAAGAAGACCGGTGTGGCGAAGAAGCAATAGGTGAGGACCATGGAAACCACAGCATCTGTACGCGGTGTGCGTTTGTCGGCGCAAAAAGGCAGGTTGGTGGCCGACCTGGTGCGCGGTAAGCCGGTCGACAAGGCGTTGAACATTCTGTCGTTCACCCAGAAGAAGGCGGCGGGGCTGATCAAGAAAGCCATCGAGTCGGCTATCGCGAATGCAGAGCACAACGATGGCGCAGATATCGACGAGTTGCGCATCACCAGCATTTATGTCGAGCAAGGCCCGTCGCTGCGCCGCTTCGCGGCGCGCGCCAAAGGGCGCGGCACTCGGATCACGAAGAAGACCTGCCACATTTTCGTGACAGTCGGCGACATCAAACTGAAGAAAGCGAAAAAGTAGGGTCACTATGGGTCAGAAGATCAATCCCACCGGATTCCGGCTTCCTGTCACCAAGAACTGGGCTTCACGCTGGTTCGCGACCGGGCCGGAGTTTCCGCGGATGCTGAGTGAGGATCTGAAGGTTCGCGAATTTCTGCGCAAGCGACTTCGCAGCGCATCGGTCGGGCGCATCGTGATCGAGCGGCCGGCAAAAAATGCGCGCATCACGATTTATTCGGCGCGCCCGGGTGTCGTCATCGGCAAGAAAGGCGAGGACATCGAATCGCTGAAAACCGCTTTGCAAAAAATGCTCGGCGTGCCGGTGCACGTGAATATCGAAGAGATCCGCAAGCCCGAGCTCGATGCGCAGTTGATTTCCGATTCGATTACTCAGCAGCTTGAAAAACGCATCATGTTCCGGCGTGCGATGAAGCGCGCCATGCAGAATGCGATGCGTCTCGGTGCGCAAGGCATCAAGATCATGAGCGCGGGCCGCTTGAACGGCATCGAGATCGCGCGCACCGAGTGGTATCGCGAAGGACGCGTGCCGCTGCATACGTTGCGCGCCGACATCGACTATGGCTTTTCGGAAGCGAAGACCACCTACGGCGTGATCGGCGTCAAAGTATGGGTCTACAAGGGCGACACCTTGGGCCGTAACGAAGCACCGGGCGCTGCCGACGCAGTGCCTGCGCCTGAGCGTGAGGATCGCCGTCCACGTCGCGATCGAGGCAGTGACAGGCCGGCGGGTGATCGACCGCCGAGCGATCGGCCCGCCGGTGATCGTCCGCCAGCGAGCAGGCCGCCGAGCAAGCGCGCCCGCAAGGCAGCCGATCCGACCAACGCCGCCGCAACACCGCCGGAGCTACCGAAGCCGGCGGCGCCTGCCAAGCCTGTCATCAAGCGTGTCCGGAAAACTGTCGGCAAGGCGCCGGATGGCCCGGGTGGAGACAAATAATGTTGCAACCCGCACGACGCAAGTACCGCAAGGAGCAAAAAGGCCGCAATCGTGGCCTGGCGCTGCGTGGCGCGCACGTGGCCTTCGGCGAGTTCGGTCTGAAGGTGACCGAGCGCGGTCGCCTGACGGCGCGCCAGATCGAAGCGGCTCGCCGTGCGATCAGCCGCCATATCAAGCGCGGTGGCCGGGTCTGGATCCGTGTGTTTCCGGACAAGCCGATCTCACAGAAACCCGCCGAGGTGCGGATGGGCAACGGCAAGGGCAATCCCGAGTATTGGGTTGCGGAAGTCAAGCCCGGTAGCGTGGTGTACGAGCTCGACGGCGT
>JACCSD010000255.1 GCA_013813185.1 Burkholderiaceae bacterium | reverse complement strand
TTCACCCGTGTGGTCGACGTGATGTCGTCGTCGTACGCGACAACGTATTCGATCCTGCCGGTGGCGATGACGCCGACCGAAGTCACGATTGCAACCAGCGAGCCTTTCTTGACCGGCTGGGATCGTGAGATCGAGCAGATCACGAAGAAGACGGTGTTGCGCGTGGTCGCCAACCCGCTCGACGTCGCGCGGTACACGACGGAGTTTTTCAAGCTCGCGCAACAGGTGCGCGGCGCGGCAAAGACCGGCAGCACAGCGCTGGTCTCGAGCTTCGAACAACTGGTCGAGCTGGGCGGCAAGGTCGAAGCCAACGACGCGCACGTCATCCATATCGTCGACTGGCTGCTGCAATACGCGTTCGATCAGCGCGCAAGTGATATCCATCTCGAGCCGCGGCGCGAGTTCGGCGTCGCGAGATTCCGCATCGACGGCGTGCTGCATCAGGTGTACCAGGTGCCGGCCGGCGTGATGGGCGCGATGACGAGCCGCATCAAGCTGCTCGGCCGCATGGACGTGGTCGAGAAGCGCCGCCCGCAGGATGGGCGCATCAAGACCAAGGTCACCACCGGACAGAACGCCGGGCGCGAGGTCGAGATTCGTTTGTCGACGCTGCCGACGGCATTCGGCGAAAAACTGGTGATGCGCATCTTCGACCCCGAAGTCGTCGTGCGCAGTTATGCCGAGCTCGGCTTCGCGAACGAAGAAGCGAAGCTGTGGGAGAGCTGGATTCACCGGCCCTCGGGCATCGTGCTCGTCACCGGGCCGACCGGATCCGGCAAAACCACGACGCTTTATTCGACACTGAAGCAGCTGGCGACCGATGAGGTCAACGTCAGCACCGTCGAAGATCCGATCGAGATGGTTGATCCGGCGTTGAACCAGATGCAGGTTCAGCACGGTATCGACCTCGGTTTCGCCGAGGGGCTGCGCGCGCTGATGCGGCAAGACCCGGACATCATCATGGTCGGCGAGATCCGCGACAAGGAAACGGCCGACATGGCGGTGCAGGCCGCACTCACCGGCCACCTGGTGTTCTCGACTCTGCACACCAACGATGCGGCATCTTCGATCGCCCGCCTGCTCGAGCTCGGCGTGCCCAACTACCTGGTCAACGCGACGCTGGTCGGCATCCTTGCGCAGCGGTTGATCCGCACGCTGTGCCCGCATTGCAAGGCAGTCGGTGAGCCGATCGATCCGGCGTTGTGGAAAGAACTCGTCAATCCGTGGCGTTCCAACATTCCCGACCAGGTCTACAAACCGGTGGGCTGCCTCGAATGCCGCAACACCGGCTACATGCGGCGCACCGGATTGATCGAGATGCTGGTCATGACCGACGCGATGCGGGCGCTCGTTTCGCAGCAAGGCGATATCGTCAAGATGCGTAATCAGGCCGCGCGCGATGGGCTGAAATCTTTGCGCCTGTCGGGTGCGCAGAAAATTGCGAACGGCGTTACGACGATGGATGAAGTGCTTAAAGCGGCGCCGCCGTTTACTACATAACGGTCAAGCTCCAAGCTCAACGGCGGCTACGCTCAGGGCTGATAGCAGGCGCCTGACGGATCGACCTCAATCTGGATCAGGTCCCCGCCGGCTCCACCCCAGATGTTGCCGCCCGTAAAGACAAGGCAGCCCTCGCCCTTGCAAAGCGCCTGCAGACGGCGCGCATCGTTGCCGAAATAACACGGGATCCAGCGCTTGCCGGATTCGTAGCTGTGCGAGCGGTCGGGTGCGCGGCCCAGAATCTCCTGAGTTTCGCTCGTGCTCATGCCGATCTGCAGTTTGGCGAACCTGCTACTGGCCGCGGGATGCCCACTATTTCTCCGGTATATCTGCCATCGCGAGATGGGACGACTCGCGCGTTGCTCTTCGCCGCCGTGCCGGATGCCGGCGCGGGAGTGCTGGATGCAGACGCCGGTGTGGTGGATGTCGATTGCGGCGCGTCGGCGCTGCCGCGGCCTGCGGTCGAATCTTGATATTAGTCATGAATGGTATCCATAAGTCTGGTTCGACGCAGTGACCAGATCATCCATCCATCGCCTACGTCTGTCTAGTGTCGTCACTTGCTCAGCTGCCGCATCGCCCGCGTCAATCCATCGAGCGTCATCGGAAACATCTTCCCGCCGGCAATTTGCCGGATTACCGAGATCGATTGACGGTACTGCCACAGTTGCTCGGGCTCCGGGTTCAACCACACCGACTTCGGAAACGTCGAGAACAGCCGCTGAAGCCACACCGCGCCAGCCTCGTCGTTGTTGTATTCGACCGAGCCGCCGGGTTGCAGCACTTCGTACGGGCTCATCGTCGCATCGCCGACA
>JACCSD010000251.1 GCA_013813185.1 Burkholderiaceae bacterium | reverse complement strand
CTCGGCAGATGGTGGATGCAGAGCGGGTGACTATTGATCGGCTGGGGTTGCGCGGGAGCATGTAGCGTCGTCGCGGCGCGCAAGCGCTGGGCGGAGCTGGCCTGCCTGGGCGTCGGGGACTAAAGTGCCAACCACTGCGGTACTCACAACGCTGGCGCAAAAAAGGGCTGAAGCGCTTTTTTGCTTAACCGCCCCGGCGTTGCTCCGTTCCTCGGGCGACGCCCCGAAGGCAGGCCAGCTCCGCCCAACGCTTGCGCTTGAGGCATGCCACTTGTTTAGGGGAAATATAGGAAACACTTTGTGCGCGGCGGTGTCGCGACAGCAGCGGCTGGCGCAGATGCGCCGCCTTTGAGTCGTCGCCCGAGGAACGGAGCCAAGCCGGGGCCTTTGAGCGAAACAGCGCTTTAGCCCTGGTTCGCGCCGGCTTGGCGAGTACCGCAGTGGTTGGCACTTTAGTGCCCGACGACGTAGGCGACGCAGCTGCGCCAGTCGCTGCTGCGGAACGCAAGCTGCGCGCCAAGACGGGCTCTACGCCGTCACTCTCTCCGCCAAGTACTGCTTAATAAACTTCAACAACTCGTCTTCCTGATAAGGCTTGCCGAGATATTCATTGACGCCCAGCTCGAACGCCGTGCTTCGATGCTTCTCCGCCGTGCGTGACGTGATCATGATGATCGGAATATCGGCCGTCTTTTTGTTTCCACGAACGTTGCGCGTCAAGTCGTAGCCATCCATGCGCGGCATCTCGATGTCGACCAGCATGATGTCGGGTTTGACGTCCTGCAACTGCCGCAGCGCGTCGACGCCGTCTTTCGCCAGCAGCACCGTGTACCCCTGCCGCTCCAGCAATCGCTGCGTCACACGCCGCACCGTCAACGAATCGTCGACCACCATCACCGTCGGCACCGTCGACGTCGACAGTTCGGTCACGTGGTCGATACGCTTCTGCGCCGCCTTCGCCTCGTCGCGCGCATCGGGCGCCACATCGAACACGGCCGGCGGCTCCGGTGCACGCGTGATCAACTGCACCGGGTTGATGATCAATACGATCTCGCCATTGCCGAGGATCGTCGCGCCGAGGATGCCTGCCAGTCGCGCGACCTGTACGCCGACGCTCTTGACCACGACTTCCTGATTGCTCGACACCTCATCGACCGCGATCGCGAGCCGATCGTCACCCGAGCGAAGCAGCACCACCGGTGTCTGCCGCGCAAGATGCGGCGTCGTCTCTTCACCAAGCAACTGCGTCAGCGGCCGCAGCACAACGGATCCGACCGGCGGAATTTCGATGATGCCGTCGGTGAGCGCCGCGAGCAAAACCGCGGGCCGGTAGCGCCGCACTTGCTCGACCATGCCGGCCGGAATCGCATAGCGGCGCCCCGCAATCCCCACCAGGACAACCTGCGCAATCGCCAGCGTCATCGGCAGATAAAGCGTGAAACGCGTGCCGCGACCACTTTCGCTCGAAATCGAAATGCGCCCGCCGAACGACGCGAGTTCAGCGCGCACGACGTCCATGCCGACCCCGCGCCCTGCCAGTTCGGTCACTTCGGTGGCCGTCGTAAAGCCCGGCTGGAAAATCAGTTCCATCAGCTCGCGATCGCTCAACACCTGATCGGGCGTGATCAATTGACGCTCGACTGCGCGCGCCTGGATGCGCTCGAGATGCAGGCCAGCGCCGTCGTCGTTGATGACGACGATAATTTCGTTGCCCTCTTGCCGCACGTCGAGCGTCAGCTCACCCGTCTCGGCCTTGCCCGCGGCGCGCCGCTCAGCCGGCACTTCCAACCCGTGCACGATCGCGTTGCGGATCAAGTGCTCAAACGGTCCGGCCATTTTCTCGAGCACGCCGCGATCCAGCTCGGTGGTTGCGCCACGGATATCCAGGCTGACGCGCTTATCGAGCTCCTTTGCGACCTGCCGCGCCACGCGATACAGGCGCTCCGATACGTTCGAAAACGGCACCAGCCGCACCCGCATCAGCTGCTGCTGCAGATCGCGCGTCAAGCGCGATTGCGAAGTCAGATCGGTGTCCGCGCTCTGCAGTCCCTTCAGCATGTTGCTCTGGACCATCGCCACGTCTTCTACCGACTCGGCCAGCATGCGCGTCAGTTCCTGCAAGCGCGTGTAGCGGTCGAACTCGAGCGGATCGAAGTCCGCTGATTCGCGCGACAGTTGGTCGCCGCGCGCCTGGATCTGCGCATCGGCCTGAATCTCCACTTCGCGCAGCTGCGCCCGCAGCCGCGAGATGTTTTCCGTCAGGTCGGTTAGTGATCCCTTGATCGTGCCAACCTCGTTCTCCAGCTTCGAGCGCGCAATCGACACTTCGCCCGCCTGATCGACCAGCTTGTCGAGCACGTCGGCGCGCACACGAATGAACGTCGCCGCTTGTTGCGCACCGGGTGCCGCCGCAGTCAGGGTGGCGCTCACTTCGCCACCGAGTGCGACCAGAGGCGAAACCGTAGGCGCAGTCTTCGGCGGCGCGGCGCGCGCGTCGGCCCGCGCTGCCGCGATATCGACCACCGGTGCCCGCGGAGGCTCTGTAGCCGCCGGCGCTGGCGCGGCGGTCGCCGCGGCGGCCAGGACGGCGGCCGTGGGGTTCTGCAACTCGTCATACAGCGCCATCGCATGGTCATACTGCGTGTGCAGGTCATCGATGATGATGGGCGGCACGTCGGCCAGCTGCATTGCAGCCTCCATCCGCGTTTCCATCTCGTGCACCGCCTCGCCCAGGCGCATCGCACCCGCCATCCGCGCACTGCCCTTGACCGTGTGCAGCTTGCGCATCAAATCGCGCGCGAGCTCGCCGTCGTTGGGATTGCTTGCCAGTCCGCGCAGGTTGGTCGCCACCGACGGCAACAGCTCGGCGGCCTCTGTCAAAAACACTTCCAGCAGCTCGGCATCAAGCTCGTCACGCAGGCGCGAAGCTGCGGGTTGTTCTGGTTCTACGTCGGACTCATCGCCGTCCGCGTCCGACCGTTTTCTTGGTACGGCCCTCCGATCGGTAAACGTCGCGCCGGCTTCCTCGGCGGCCTCCGCGACGAAGTTTTCATCCGTCGCCGATTCCTGCGTTGGTAATGGAGTAAGCACGGCCTCGACGTCATCGGCGATCGCTGCCGCCGGCTCGACGATCTCGAACGTAGAGGGCTCCAGCACGTCTTCATCCAGCGACGCATCGACCTGGACCAGATGCAGCGCGGCGCCGGAGTGCGCATCGTCGTGCAACGCACTGTGCGCTCGCACCACTGAAACCAGATCGTGCAAGGCGCCCGCGTCGAGCGGTGCTTCATCGGGATAAATGCCGGCGGCGAACTGATGCAGCATGCCGCGCACTCGATCGGTCACTCTTTCCAGCGTGTCGAACTGCGCAGGCGTCAGCTCCAGATGGTGGCGCGGACCGATCATCGTCAGCGTGCGCATCAGATCGTCCAGCGGCTCGGCGATCGACACCACCGGAGCGAGCCCGACCGTTTTCGAAATACCCGACAGCGAATGCGCGCGCCGGATTATGTTCGGCGTGACTGCACGCGCGGGTTCATAGCGCCACTCGGCGATGTCGTTGGCGAGCACGCGAATGCACTCGTCCGCTTCGGTCAGAAAGATCGAGTACAGGCCATGACTGATCTCGAGCGGGCCGACGCGCTTGATGTCCTCGCTACCCGGCTCTTCCGCCACCACCGCAGCCGGCAATTCGAGCGGCGCAACAGGTGCATCGAGCTCGAATTTCCAATCGGGCGCCGCGATTTCAGGCACCGATTCTTGCCGTGGCGCCGGCGCTTCGACTTCGGTGGGCAAAGCGCCACCGAAGTCTGCAACGACCGTCTTGGCTTCAATGTTTTTGCTATCGACTTTCGTAGGCAGCGCGTCAAAGACCACTGCCGGCGCGCTGCCGTCAGACTTTGGGACGGGCGGCATCCCCGGTAGCGCGTGCGCATACTCGAACACACCGCCTTCGCGCACCGCCTGCGCCGATCGCACCAAGGGTATCGGGTCAGGCTCGGCCGTAGGGTTGCGCGCAATCTGGCCGATCCAGTCGCGAATCACGCGTTGCGCGCCTTCGGCGAGATCGAGCAAATCGTCGCTCGCCGCGCGCTCCTGCGCCAGCCACAAATTGAAACACTGTTCGACCGCCCAGGCGCCTTCGCCGACGGTCTTGAAGCCGACCATGCGGCTCGAGCCTTTGAGCGTGTGGAACGCGCGCCGCACGGTCGTCAGCGTTGCCTGATCATCGCGCGTGGTGCGCAGCATTTCCAATTGCTCGGTGATGCTGTCGAGCACGTCGCGCGCTTCCTCGACAAAGATCTGGCGTAGTTCATTGTCAGCCGCCGCTTCGGATACCGGCATTGGCGCGGTTGGCTTCGGCGTTTCTGGCGGGCGCAGCGGCGCGAGCAACTGTTCGAGTTGGGTCGCGTCTTCGCGGCGGGCTGTTTCCTTCAGTTGCGCCAACAGCTGTGCTGCGCGCGCCGCGTTTTGCTTGAGCAGGTCGTTGTCGAGGAGGTCGGCTTCGTTGGCCAGGCTCGGCAGCAGGCGTTCGAGCTCTTCGATCGCGCGCGCGTCTCCCGCCACCTCGACCAACCGCGTCGCCTGCGCGTGAGCAGCTTCGAGCGTTTTGCGAGCGGCCGATTCGACGTTGTCGCCGCGCCGCGCGGGCAAGCGGATGTCGACGGTGCGCGGCGCGATGTAGTCGTCGTCCGCAGGTGCGGCGACGGTGTCGGCCCCATGCAGCTGTCCGAGATCGGCGCTGAATATTCCGGTGGCCGGGTCGTAGCGGAACATGCCGCGCGGGCGATCCGCATCCTGCCCGACGCTTTCGACAAAGAAGCCGATCGCACCCAGGTTCTGCGCGATACGGCCGAATTCGTCGGGCTCGGGCGCCACCGTCGCGTCGGAGAAACGCGCGATCGATGTCTGCACGTTGCGCAATGCCGCGACCGGCTCGTCATAGCCGAGCAAGGACAGCACGCCGCACACTTGATCGAACATCGCCGTGGTGCTCGGAAGGTCGGCGCGCTCCAACGGATTGCGGAAGAAACGGTCCAGCCGCTGTTCGATGTCGCGCAGCGTCGCCTGCGTTTCGGCGACCACGGTGCCCATCGTCAGGCGATCCTGCGCACGCCGCGCCAGCTCGGACATCCACGGGCCGGCCTGCGGCAACGCCTGGCCATTGCGCGCTTTGCCGAGGCGATCGATCACCTGCAGCGCGCGCCCTTCGTATTCGGATTCGATCTGCGGCAGCTCTTCGACGCCCAGATCGACAAAGAGCAGCGCCGAGGCGACCTCGAGCCCCACCCCTTCGCGCACGTTCGGTGCAAGCTTCGCAAATTCGCTGGTTACGCGACTGATCGCTTCGATCGTCGCCACCAGCGGCCGTGCGTGTAATTTGTGAGATGTCTCGCGCGCAAGCGCAATTTCGTGCTCGAACTTGGAAGTATCGGGCGCGCCAGCAACGATCTGACCCCAGAGCTGCTTGGCCTGTACCAGCGCTTCCTTCAACGCGCGCAGTGCGTCCGCGTCAAGCGCGGTCAGACTCGCACGCTCGAAGTCCGCTGGAATCAGCGCATCGAGCCCGTACAAGCGCTTGACCTCGGCGACCCGCGGCAGCGTTCCCTCCGCACGGCCGACGTAGTACAGCGTATCGACCATCAAACGCTCAGCGACCGCGCCGCCGCCTTCGATCATTCGACGCAACTGCAAATTCAGGCGGGCCAGCACCCGCTTTAGATCCACATCAACGGCAACCGCGCCGGCTTCGAGGGCTTCCAATAGCCCGCGCGCAATCCACCAGAAACTACGAGCGAGCCCGCGCTGCGGCATGTGCTCGAGATCCGAGAGCGCTTCGCGCATCCGCTTGCGCGGAGCCGCGTCGTCCGAGTTGCGCAGGAAGCCAAGCAGCCCCAACTCAAACCGCGCGCGCCGGTCGCGCAGCTGGCGCGGCGTGAAATTGCGCGCTTCGATTTGATGAAACGCCGGCCGGCGCGACAGGTCAGGAAACACAAGATCGGCCGGATGCACCCGGTTCGCCTGATTCAGCAGCAGCACGTCGCGGTAGTACGGATACAGCTTGATCGGCTGGTTCGGACGGCCGGATAGCAGGCCTTCCAGGTACGCCATCACGGCCGACAGTGCGGTTTCTATCGTGCGGACCGGCGCCGGCGAACATTCTTTTGGATCTGTCTCGAAGCGACGCGTCAGGTGCTCGATCGCCTCGGTAACTAGCGCAACGCCGCGCAGGTCGAGAAGCTGCAACGCGCCATTCGCCTGATGAATCTGATTGCGCGCGTTGCGCACGCTGTCGACGTCCTGCTTGTTGGCAACAAACGCCTTCAGTCCATTGACCGCGTCGGTCAGCGAAGTTCGAATCTCGTCGATGACCCAAGCCAGCGGCGCGATGTCGGGAGCGGCCCCCACCAACTGATTCGGATCGTGTTTCTCGGCCATGGGTTTATCCGACGCGGAAGCGCGCGACTGATGCCTTCAACTCACGCGCGAGCGTTGCGAGCTGCCCAATCGACTGCGCCGCCTGCCGCGTGCCCTGTGATGTCTGCTCAGTCACCGTCAAAATGCGCTCAATCGAGTGAGCGACACCGCCGGCCGATTGCGCCTGATCGTTGGTGGCCGACGCGATCTTCTCAACCTGGTCGGTCAACTGGCGCGAAACGCGGCCGATGTCCGACAAGGCGTTACCTGCGGCGTCCGACAGCTTCGCGCCTTCGACCACGCCCTGCGTGCTCTTTTCCATGGCGGCAACCGCATCCTGCGTATCTGTCTGAATGGTGCGCACCAGCGCGCCGATCTGCTTGGCAGCTTCGGCCGAACGATCGGCCAGGCGCTGTACCTCTTCGGCAACGACTGAAAACCCGCGCCCCGCTTCCCCGGCCGACGCCGCCTGAATCGCCGCATTGAGCGCCAGCACGTTCGTTTGCTCGGTGATGTCGGTGATCAGCTCGACGATCTCGCCGATTTCCTGCGACGACTCGCCCAGCCGCTTGATGCGCTTTGCGGTTTCCTGAATCTGCTCGCGAATCTCGTTCATACCGCTGATCTGGTTGAGCACCGCGCGCTGCCCGCGCTCGGCCGCCTCCAGCGACGCCCGCGCGACCTTGGCAGACTCGCCGGCGTTTTTGGAGACATCGTTGATCTGCGATGCCATCTTCAGCACCTTGTCGCCGGTGTCCTTGATCTCTTGCGACTGTGCTTCCGAAGCGGTCAACAATCGCGTCGCAATGTCGCGCGCCTGGGTCGACGCCGTGTTGACTTGCTCGGCGGTGTTGTTGATGCGGCCGACCAGGCCGCGCAGCTCCTCGACCGTGTAGTTGACCGAGTCGGCAATGGCGCCCGTGATGTCCTCGGACACGGTCGCCTGCACCGTGAGGTTACCGTCGGCAACTTCCTGCAACTCGTTCATCAGCCGCAAAATCGCGGCCTGATTGACGTCGTTGGTTTTCTTTGCATCCTGCTCGAGCCGCTCGGCCTGCATCCGCTGCACGTTGGCTTCGGTGGCGCGCTGGCGCGTATCTTCGAGTAACACCTTGAAAATCGCGAGGCCCGCCAGCAGCAAGCTGCTGCCGAAAAACATCAGCAACAGGAAGTTCAGGACGCGTGTGCGCTGCGCGCCGGTATAAAGCCCGCTCAGCTGCCCTACTTGCTGGCGCAGCATTTCGGAATCGCGCAGGATTCCCAGCTCGGCTTCCTTGGCTTGCACGATCGCCTGCAGGCTTCCGAGTGCGCCTTCGATCGACTTCTGAAACTCGCCGTATACCTTCAGCAGCTCCTGTAGCCGCGAGCGGGCTTCGGTATCGGTCACTGCGCTGATGCGAAGCGCTTCGCTGCCCGACAGCAGCGCCTGCGTCAGATCGCGAAACTGATTGATATCGCGGCCGAGCGTCAGCGCCACTTCGGCATTCGCCACGTTGCCCGCGACCAGAGAATTGGCGCTCTTGCCGAGCCGTTGCGTCAGCGTCACCAACTGGCCGGCCGTGGCGATCTCACGCGCAGGCGCGCCGACCTGCAACTTCAGCGCCATGATTTCTTCGGTCAGCTGCTGCAGGCGCGGACTTGCATCGTTGATCTTCTTGATCACGTCGCCGAACGCGAGCAGTATTTTTTCGTTGCCCAGGATGACTGATGCCGCCGATTGGCTAGCGCGCCAGTTCGCCGAAAGCTTCTCCAGCTCTGGGACGATCGCGTCGCTGCTGGAAGCCGTTAGATCGCGGTTGGCATCGCCCTTCATCAGCGCGTTCAGGTTGCTGTCGATCGCGTCGCGGCTCTCCTTGACTTCGGTGAACGCGACACGGTTGCCTGCCACCGCGTTGGGTGCGGCCTTTGCCAGTCGCTGAGTGTGCATCAGCGTGTCTCCGACAATCTCGATCTGCATTGCACCGTTGGTCGCCGCCCGGTTATCGATCGACAACACGAGAACAAACAGCACCAGGAAGGTGACGAGCAAAGCCAACAGAATCTGCACCTGCGAATTTACCGGCTTGTCGCCGATGACCGGCAGCTGCATCTCGATCAGGCGGTCCATAACGCGCATCGCCCGGCCACTGCTTCCCGCGCGCTCGAGCATGACCGTCTTGGGCGCCGGCTCCGACATCGTCGTACGCGGCGACATCGTGTCCAACGTCGTCGAGGCGCGGAACGGATCGCCGCGATTGCGGCTCGAGCGCTCCTTTGGCCTTTTCTTCACTGCTACCGGTCCCATGTCGAGTGCCATCTAACCCTCCGCCGCTACAGCTCCGCCGTTCCACCATATGCCGCTCGGAGTCGAGCGGCATCGAATCGCCGCCGTTCTAGTCAGTCGGCGGTCGCCGTTCTTGATATGCCGTTGTTGCTTTATGCATCACTAAACTGCAATCGCCGCAAAGTGAGACGACGTGGCCAACTCACGCAACTCGAGCGCAGTCATCGTCAACCCGTCGTCGTCTCGATAACGCACGTGCTCCCAACTGGCACGACCGGCCGGCGGCGCGCCATCGATGGGCGTGAGATCCTTCAGATTACGAATGCCAAAAGCGCGCGTCACCAGAATGCCCGCGTTGACGCCGAGCACTTCACCGAACACCAGCACCTGCTGCGTCTGTTCCGGCGTCAGCGGTTCACGCCCCATCAGGTGCAACAAATCGACCACGCCGATCAACCTTCCACGTACGTTGGCGAGACCGCGATACCAGGGCCGCGTCCACGGCACGGGCGCGATACCGGGCAGACTGACAATCTCGCCCGCCAGCGCCATCTCGATCAGATAGCTCTCCGCTCCGATCCGCACCGCGAGACGCGTCGGCTCAGTCGGCTTGTTCGGCGCTTCCTTCAAGCGCTGCGCCAACTGCGTCGAAAACTCACGCAGTTTGACGAGCTGCCGGTTGGTGGCTTCGCCGCTGGTGGCCATTTATTCTGTTTTCGTTCGAGCCTAGTTCATCGACTAATTGAACGCGGCGATTTTTTCGAGCAACTCGTCGGCCTTGACCGGCTTGACGACGTAGTCGCGCGCACCCTGCCGCAAACCCCAGATGCGATCGGTCTGCTGGTTTTTGCTGGTGCACATGATGATTGGAATGTGCTGCGTGACAGGATCCTTCGACAGCGCCCGGGTCAGCTGAAAACCGTTTTGCCCCGGCATAACGACATCCATCAGGATCAGGTCCGGGATCAATGTCTTGACTTTGATCATCGCCTCGTCCGCGTTTTCCGCGGTTGACACGGCATAACCCTGCTTGGTCAGCATTTCAGTCAACACGTGGCGCTCCGTCGGTGAATCGTCGACGATCAAGACTTTCTTAATTGGCATGGCTCTCCCCTGGCCGACAACTTCGATTCTCAATTCATCGAATGTTGTCGTACGGCAGTCAGCAGGCTGTCTTTGGTAAACGGCTTGGTCAGATATTCGCTGGATCCGACCATGCGCCCACGCGCACGATCGAACAATCCGTCTTTTGAAGACAGCATGACCACCGGTGTCTTGTGAAAGCGCGGACTGCGCTTGATCAACGCACACGTCTGATAGCCATCAAGCCGCGGCATCAGGATGTCGCAGAAGATGATGCTGGGTTGGTGATCGTTGATTTTCGAAAGCGCCTCAAAGCCGTCCTGAGCCAGTATCACCTGGCAGCCCGCCTGCGAAAGAAAAATCTCCGCGCTGCGGCGAATGGTGTTCGAATCATCGATCACCATCACTTTCTTTCCGCGGATTTCCGTAAAGTCCTGAGCCGCCATCTGCTGCTACCCATTTCACGCTTGTCACCGAGCCTGCGTTGTACGCGAACCTGGCTCGCGCTCAGCGCCGAATTCCGCGGTTCCGAGGTCAGATTTCAACCATTTCGAAATCTTCTTTGCGCGCGCCACACTCGGGACACGTCCAATTTGGCGGAATGTCTTCCCAACGAGTTCCGGCCGCCACTCCATGTTCCGGAACCCCCGCTGCCTCGTCATAGATCCAGCCACAGATGAGACACATCCAGGTTTTCATCGCCACGCCGGTCGCCATCGTGTTAGCCAACAAAAAGCCGACGCTGAGACGAACTTCAAAGGCGCGAACTCGACGGCTAAAATCAACAAGTTAGCGGGCGATCATAACGTGGCATCACAGATATCGGCTACCCACTTACCGGTACCCATTTGCGTGACTAATTTACCCGACCGCAATAGGCCAATTCGGTCAAACGAATTTTCTTGAACATCTGTTCGCCTGTGACTCTTCGGTTCGATGACACCTGAACTTGCGCGCATCGCCGGCGTTTATCTGTTGACGCCAGACTCTGCCGCACGCGGCTTCGACGCAGTGCTCGCCGTTGTCCAGCAAGCATTGGACGCCGGAGTGCGCGCTGTTCAATATCGCGACAAGACCGCCGACGCCGCGCAGAGGCGCGACCGCGCATCCAGGCTATCCGAGCTGACGCGCGCCACCGGCGCCCTGCTGATCGTCAACGACAGTATCGAGGCTGCAATCAGTTCCGGAGCGGACGGCGTCCATCTGGGGAGTGCCGATGGCGACGTGGCGGATGCGCGCGACCGATTGCCGCATCAGCTGCTGGGCGTGTCCTGCTACAACCAGTTCGATCGCGCGCGTGCGGCGATCGCGGCCGGTGCCGATGCCGTCGCCTTTGGCTCGATGTTCGAGTCGGCGACGAAACCTGCGGCCGTACGCGCGCCGCTCGCATTGCTGTCCGCTGCGCGCGCAGCATGGCCACAGCGGCGCATCATCGCCATCGGTGGCATCAATGCCGCAAACATCGCGACCGTCGCAGCTGCCGGTGCGCACGCTGCGGCGGTGCTCGGTGCCGTCTTCGCAACAGATCGTCCGGCGCAGGCGGTGGGCGAGCTCATTCACCGCTTCGATCAGGGAAGAGTCCAGCATGAGCAGGGAAGAGTTCAGTAAGGCCAGCAACGAACAGCTGTTTGAGCGCGCGCAGCGTTCGATTCCGGGCGGAGTCAACTCGCCCG
>JACCSD010000243.1 GCA_013813185.1 Burkholderiaceae bacterium | reverse complement strand
AACCGCTGGTGTTCCATCCGCCGCGCGCGGACACCGAGCTCGCGAGCCGGCTGCGCGCCGCCGTGCAGGGCGATGTGCTGTTCGACCGCGCCGCACGCGGGCGCTACGCGACCGATGCGTCGATCTACCAAATCGAACCCGTCGGCGTGCTGATTCCAAAAACGCAAGACGACGTGCGCGCCGCGGTCGACATCTGCCGCGAGCTACGAATCCCGATGCTGCCTCGCGGCGCGGGCAGCTCGCAGTGCGGGCAAACCGTCGGCGCTGCGCTGGTCATCGACCACAGCAAGCATCTGAACGGCATCGTCTCCTTCAACCGCGACGCGATGACGGTCACGGTCGAGCCCGGCATCGTGCTTGACGCGCTGAATGCGTGGTTGCGCCCGCACGGCCTGTGGTTTCCGGTCGATGTCAGCACCTCGGCGCAAGCCACGCTGGGCGGCATGGCCGGCAACAACTCGTGCGGCTCGCGCTCGATCGCGTACGGCAACATGGTGCACAACGTGCTTGCGATCGACGCGCTGCTTTCTGATGGCACCGAGGCATGGTTCGGCCCCGAAGCCGAAATGTCGAGCGGCCCGCCGCGCGTCCTCAAGCTGCTCGAAGAGCTGCGCAGCATCGCCGTGCGCGAATGGGACGAAATCGAGCGTCACGTTCCGAAGGTGCTGCGCCGGGTCGGCGGCTACAACGTCGATATTTTTCTGCCGCAGAGCGAACGCCCGTATACCGCCGACGGCAGCGTCAACATGTCGCATCTGCTGGTCGGAGCCGAAGGCACCCTGGCGTGGACCAGTGCGCTCACCTTGCAGCTCGCGCCGCTGCCGTCGCAGCGCACGCTGGGCGTGGTCAACTTCCCGACGCTGTATCGCGCGATGCAGTGCGCGCAGCACATCGTCACGCTGAAGCCGTCGGCGGTCGAACTGGTAGACCGCACGATGATCGAGCTGGCACGCAGCAACCCTGCCTTCCAGTCCGTCATCGAAGCGGCGCTGATCGGCGAGCCCGAAGCGATCCTGCTGGTGGAATTCAGCGATAGCAGTGAAGGTAACGTCAGCACTCGGCAGCGGCTCGACCAACTGGTCACGTTGATGGCCGATCTCGGACTGCCGAATCAAGTCGTGCGCATGATCGACGCCAAGGCGCAAAAGTCATTGTGGGAAGTACGAAAGGCCGGCCTCAACATCATGATGAGCATGCGCGGCGACGGCAAGCCTGTGTCGTTCATCGAAGACTGCGCCGTGCCGCTCGAACATCTGGCCGATTACGTTGCGCGCTTGACCGAGGTGTTTGAAAAGCACGGCACGCGCGGCACCTGGTACGCGCATGCGTCGGTCGGCACCCTGCACGTACGCCCGATTCTCGATATGCGCAAAGACGGTGCCAAGAAGATGCGCGCAATCGCCGAAGAAGCGGCGTTGATGGTGCGCGGATATAAGGGCGCATTTTCGGGCGAACACGGCGACGGGTTGGTGCGCAGCGAATGGGTCGCGTGGCAGTTCGGCCCGCGGTTGACGCGTGCGTTCGAAGAGATCAAGTCGCTATTCGATCCCGATGGGTTGATGAACCCCGGCAAGATCGTCAAGCCGACCAGGATGGATGACGCGCGTCTGTTTCGCTACCCGCCGGGCTATCGGACGCAGCCGCTGCAAACCGCGCTCGACTGGTCAGCGTGGGATGTGCAGAACCGTCCAGCGACCGAAACGGTGACGACACCCGGTACCGGCGGTGACCCTGCGCACGGTTTCGGCAAGGCGGTCGAGATGTGCAACAACAATGGCCACTGCCGCAAGTTCGACGCTGGCACGATGTGCCCGAGCTTTCGCGTCACGCGCGACGAAGAGCATGTGACACGCGGGCGCGCCAACACGCTGCGGCTCGCACTATCGGGCCAGCTCGACGGCGGCCTTGCGTCGAGCGCCGTGCGCGACGCCTTGGATCTATGTGTCAGCTGCAAAGGCTGCCGCCGCGAATGCCCGACCGGCGTCGATATGGCGAAGATGAAGATCGAGTTTCTGCATCACTATCACCGGCAGCACGGCACTTCGATCAAGGATCGATTGATCTCGTATTTGCCGCGCTACGCACACTGGGGCGCCCGGTTACCGTGGTTGTTCAACCTGCGCAACACGATGACCGGCGCCGCGGCGTTGTCTGAGAAGTGGTTCGGGTTCGCCGCGCAGCGATCATTGCCGTCCTGGCGCAGCGACACGTTCCTCGCCGGTCTGGTACATCCAACCAACGCCGATGGCAGCGGCGAGCCGCAGTCGCGCGGCGATGCTGGTGAAGTCGTTCTGTTCGCCGACACCTTCAGCAACGCCTTCGAGCCCGAGGTCGCGCACGATGCGCTCGCTGTGCTGGAAGCAGCCGGCTACACGGTGCACGTTGCGTTGCCGGCCGACGGCAGCCGCCGACCGTTGTGTTGTGGGCGCACGTTCCTCGCGACGGGGCTGGTCGATCAGGCCAGGCTTGAAGCGCGGCGCACGCTGGCGGCGCTGATGCCGCACGTCGAGCGCGGCGCGACAATCGTCGGCCTCGAGCCGTCGTGTCTGCTGTCGATGCGCGACGAGTTTCTGGTGATGGGACTGGGGGCGGCCGCCGAGCGCCTTGCGGCAAGCGCCTTGCTGATCGAGGAATTCCTGGCACGCGAACACCGCGCCGGGCGTCTTCGTTTGCCGTTGTCTGCTTTGCCGGAGAAGCGCGCGCTGATTCACGGTCACTGTCATCAGAAAGCGTTCGATGCGCTGACTCCCGCGGTTGAAGTGATGCAGCTGATCCCGGGCCTGCAAGTCGACGTCATCGACTCCAGTTGCTGCGGCATGGCCGGCGCGTTCGGCTACGAAGCGGCGCACTACGAAGTCTCGATGAAAATGGCCGAGCTATCGCTGCTGCCCGCGGTGCGCAACGCCAACGCAGACACGCTGATCGTCGCCGACGGCACCAGCTGCCGGCATCAAATCGCCGATGGCACGCGTACTACCGGCGCGCGCCACGCAACGCACGTGGTCAGGGTGCTGGCGCGTGCGCTGGTGGCGACCGCAAACGCGTAGTTGGCGGCTGCACATTCAACCGAACGGCCGCGGCCCGATCAACAGTCCGTGCAGCCAGAACGCAAACACGGCCCATAACACCAGCCCGATGGCGACCGCGGTCGCATCGCGCGAGACCGGTCCGATCGCGTAGACCGTTCCCGCTGCACGGTCCCGTCGGCGGGCGGCTACATAGCTGAATACCGCCCACACGAGGAACGATCCGAACAGCACTAGATCTGCCAGCGCACCATTTGCCAGCAGATGCGCAAGCGCCCACAGCTTTACCCCAAGCACCATCGGATGCCCGACTGCGCGCTTGATGCGCGTGCCCGGCACGTAGGCGGCGATGATCAGAATGAATGCCGGGATGGTCAGAACCGTACCGAGATGCCGTAGCCACAGCGGCGGTAAATACAGCACGATCGCCGATGCGCGCGCCAGCCCGTAACCGTAAACGATCAGCACCAAGCCGATTAGCGAGAGCAGCGCGTAGCTGCCCTTCCAGACTTTCGGTCCAACCTTGGCGATCTGTGCGGTCCGCCAATCGTTCGCAAAGATGCGAACCGAATGCACGCCGAGAAAGATGACCAGCCCGACGATCAGCAATGCCATCGCACGCTCCCCTTAGGAAGGCGCAGCGTAGCGCGCAGTGTCTAGCGGCTGGCCAGCTCGGTCGCCAGCCCTGAGCTCAACAACAATTGCGGTGACGGAAACCAGATTTGATCGTTTGCAATCGCGGCGCCCTGTTCCAACACATGCCGATCGACACCGCGCGCCGCGATGAATTCGTCGCTGCGCCGATTGGCCGATGCCACCACGTCGGCGCTGAAACCCGCTCCGCCTGCGCTATGTAATCCGATCGCCGCGTTCTGTCCCAAGAAGCGCCGTGCGCCGCCGGCGAACGCCGTCACGCACGCGCTGCTGCACTCTGCGTCGACGAGCGTGTCGAGATTGCGATCGCGCAACAGTGTGCCGAGTGCAAGCCCTTCAGCCACGCGCCCGCCTTTGCTCTGAAGTCGCACCACACGCACTTCGGGATGAGCATCGAGTGCGTCGCGTACCGCGCGCGTGCTGCCGAATTCGAGCCCGCCCTGCAAGACAATCTGATTCGAGCGCGGGTCGAGTTGCACCGTCGCAGGCGGAGATGACCCGATCAGCGTTGACCACACTTCGGGCATGACATAGCGCGCCGATTGAAACCAGAACATGCCGACCCAGACGAAGGCGCCCAGACCCACTATGCCGGTCAGTATTGCCACGGGCATCGAACCGCCGCGATCGACGCTTTCGATCGCCGAGCGCTGCACGCCCGTGCCCCACCACAGTGCACCGACGATCAACACGGCGACTTCGAGCAGCCACAGCAACGACGATCCGACCGGATAGTCGGTGATCGGCACCTGACGCGATGCAAATCCGATCGCCTGTACCGCCCCCCACACCAAGGCAGCGCTGACGATCACCGCGGCGGCCAGCGGCAGATCGCCGCGCCAGTGCTGCCGCAGATAGCCGACGCGGCGGCTGCGTCCGCGCACGTGCTTCTCGCGAAATCGCTCGGCGTTCTTCAGCTGCTTGCGAGGTGATGGCGGGTGAGGCGGGAGGGCCTCGTCGGTATCGAGAGTTTGCATGGGGTGAAGTCTATGGCCGGCGCGGCACGAAGTTCGTCGCG
>JACCSD010000246.1 GCA_013813185.1 Burkholderiaceae bacterium | reverse complement strand
CATCTCGAACGCGGAGTCGCGATCGACAGTCTTTTCATACACGCCGGCAACAATCGAATCCTCGACAAGCTGAGCCCGCTGCTCGGGCGTGATCGGGCCGATCTGCGAGCCCGGCGCCAGCACCCATGCGCGCTCCGTGATGGCGGGTGTGCCCTTCGCGTCGAGGAAGCTCACCAGCGCCTCTCCGACTGCGAGCTCCAAAATCGCCTGGGTCGCATCGATCTTCGGATTGGCGCGCATCGTTTCGGCCGCCGACTTCACCGCCTTCTGATCGCGCGGGGTAAACGCACGCAACGCGTGCTGCACGCGGTTGCCAAGTTGGCCAAGTACCCTGTCCGGAATGTCGAGGGGGTTCTGCGTGACGAAGAACACGCCCACGCCTTTGGAACGAATCAACCGCACTACCTGTTCGACTTTCTCGAGCAATGCTGCCGGCGCGTCGTTGAACAGCAGATGCGCCTCGTCGAAAAAGAACACCAGCTTCGGCTTGTCGCGATCACCAACCTCGGGCAGATTCTCAAACAACTCGGCCAGCAGCCACAACAGGAAGCTTGCGTACAGCCGCGGGTTGTTCATCATCTTGTCCGCAACCAGAATGTTGACGACGCCCTTGCCGTCGGCGGTCTGCATCAGATCGGCAATGTCGAGCATCGGCTCGCCGAAAAAACGATCGCCGCCCTGCTCTTCGAGCTGCAGCAGTCCGCGCTGAATCGCGCCGATCGACGCCGAGGACACGTTGCCGTATTGCGTCTTGAATTGCGCCGCGTTGTCACCGACGTACTGCATGATCGCGCGCAAATCCTTCAAATCGAGCAACAGCAGCCCGTTGTCGTCGGCGACCTTGAACACCAGCGACAACACACCTTCCTGCGTCTCGTTCAGATTCAGCAGCCGCGCAAACAGCAGCGGTCCCATGTCCGACACGGTCGCACGCACGGGATGACCCTGCTCGCCCCAGATGTCCCACAGCGTCACCGGACACGCTTGCCACTTCGGTTCGGGCAGCGAATGCTCGGTAAGACGCGCCTTCATTTTTTCGCTTAGCTTGCCCGCCGCCGCGATGCCGGTGAAATCACCTTTGATGTCCGCCATGAACACCGGCACGCCGATACCGGAAAGGCTCTCGGCCATTTTCTGCATCGTCACCGTCTTGCCGGTGCCGGTGGCACCGGTCACGCACCCGTGTCGATTCGCCAGCGCCGGCAGCAGTGCCAGTTCGGTATCGCCCGACATTGCAATCACAAGCGGTTCAGCCATCGGCGCCTCGACTCACGGTTGTTTCGCAAAGCGTAGCCGAACCGGCACGTCGCGGCACACGGCTCACTGAGCACCGCTTGTTACACTCGCGCCCCTTTTCCGAACCCCACCTTTTCCATGGCCGGCCATTCCAAGTGGGCCAACATTCAGCACCGCAAGAACCGCCAGGACGCGAAGCGCGGTTCTCTTTGGACCAAGATCATTCGGGAAGTGACCGTAGCGGCGCGCGATGGTGGCGCCGACCCGGGGATGAATCCGCGCTTGCGATTGGCGCTTGAAAAGGCGCGCCTCGGCAATGTCCCCAAGGACAAACTCACCGGGGCAATCCAGCGCGGAGCCGGCAAGCTCGAGGGCGTCACTTACGAGGAAATTCGCTACGAAGGGTATGGCATCGGCGGCGCGGCGTTGATGATCGACGCGCTGACCGATAACCGCGTGCGGACCGTCGCCGAGGTGCGGCACGCGCTTGCCAAGCACGGCGGCAACCTCGGCACCGACGGTTCGGTCGCGTTCAACTTCAAGCATTGCGGGCAGCTGCTGTTTGCACCCGGCACGTCCGAAGAAAAGGTGATGGACGTCGCGCTCGACGCCGGCGCTGAAGACGTGATCGCCAACGACGACGGCACGGTTGAAGTGATCTCGGCGCCGGCCGACTTCGAAAAAGTCCGCACGGCACTCGACAGCGCGGGACTGAAGCCCGAACTCGCCGAAGTCACGATGAAGCCGCTGGCAGAAACGGTGCTGACCGGCGACGACGCCGACAAGATGCAGAAACTGCTGGACATACTAGAAGACCTCGACGATGTGCAGCAGGTCTACACCACTGCCGCTCTGATGCAATGAAGCTGCTGGTGATCGGCGGCGGCGGTCGTGAGCATGCGCTCGCGTGGAAACTGGCGCGCTCGGCACGAGTGCATAACATATACATCGCGCCCGGCAACGGCGGCACGGCGCGCGATAAGCGCTTTCATAACGTTCCCTATGAAAGCAACGAGGCGCTGGCCGACTTCGCGCAGCGTGAAAGTATTGCGTTCACTGTAGTAGGACCCGAAGCCCCGCTCGCATCCGGCGTGGTCGATGTATTCCGTTCGCGCGGACTGCGTATCTTCGGACCGACGCGGGCTGCAGCGCAGCTGGAAAGCTCAAAGGATTTTGCCAAGGCGTTCATGCAGCGACATCGGATTCCGACTGCCGCGCACGGGAGTTTTACTGCCGCCGCCGCCGCCCGCGCCTACGTAAGCGAACGTGGCGCACCGATCGTCATCAAGGCCGACGGCCTTGCCGCCGGCAAGGGCGTGGTCGTCGCGATGACGCTGGACGACGCCTATGCAGCAATCGATTCGATGCTGATAGATAACCGTATGGGCGCCAGCGGTTCGCGCGTGGTGATCGAAGAGTTTCTTGCGGGCGAGGAAGCAAGCTTCATCGTCATGTCCGACGGCAAGAACGTGCTTGCGCTTGCCACCAGCCAGGATCACAAGCGCTTGCTGGATGACGATCGCGGGCCGAACACCGGCGGCATGGGCGCGTACTCACCAGCGCCAATCGTCACTCCAACGCTGCACGCCAAGGTGTTGCGCGAGATCATCATGCCGACGATCAACGGCATGGCCTCTGAGGGCAATCCATTTACCGGGTTTCTGTATGCGGGATTGATGATTGATCCGCAAGGCGAAGTGAAGACCGTTGAATTCAATTGCCGACTGGGGGATCCGGAAACGCAACCGATCATGCTGCGATTGAAGTCCAGCCTGGCTCCGCTGATCGATGCTGCGATCAATGGCCGGTTGGATCAGGTCGAGGCCGAGTGGGATCGCCGCACCGCGCTCGGCGTTGTAGTCGCGGCCGCGGATTACCCTGAGAATCCGCGCAACGGAGACGCGATCACGCGTTTGCCCAATGACGATGACGACTGCATCACATTTCACGCCGGCACAGCATTCGAGAATGAACAGCTCGTGACCCGCGGTGGCCGCGTGCTATGCGTTACCGCTCTGGGCGAAACGGTGAGTGCGGCGCAGAGACGCGCATACGACGCGATCGATCAAGTCGCGTTCGACGGGATGCAGTTTCGGCGCGATATTGGGCATCGTGCCCTCGGTTATCGCGTCGAAAAAAACATTAGGATTGTTGATGGCTGATACGCCCTACACCGTTGAACAACACATTGCACTGAGGCGCGTGTCGGCCATTGCGCCGGCGCCGGATGGCGCCTGGCTCGCGGTAGCCGTGCAGCGGCTCGATCGAGACGGTGCCAAGTACGTTTCTGACCTGTGGAGAGTACCCAGCGACGGCAGCGGGGCGACGCAACTGACGCGCGGTGACAGCAAGGACGCAGCGCCGTGTTTCCGGCGCGACGGCGCACTTGCGTTTCTGTCGAACCGCCAACCGAACGAAGTCAAGCCCGACGACGATGCCGACAAGCGCATGCAGGTTTGGCTGCTGCCGGCTGCGGGCGGCGAGGCACAGCAGGTGACCGACGAACCGCTCGGCGTCGACGCGTTTAAGTTCGCGAAGAAAGCCGATCGGCTGATCGTGCTGGCTTCGGTGCTCGACGGCGTCGAGCACGACAAGCAACGCGAAACCGCCAAGGAGCGCGACAAGAGAGGCTCGAGCGCCCGCCACTTTCGCAGCCAGCCGGTCCGGCATTGGGACCACTGGCTGCACGAGAACGATGACATGGCGAACACTCACGTTATCGCGTATTCGCTGGATGGCAAGACCCGCGTCGACCTGACGCCGGCCGCACGTCGCGAGATGTCGGTCGAGCCGGGATTCGACGTTTCGCCGGACGGGACACAAGTTGCGGTGACCTGGCAAAGCACCGGCGACGATCGAGAGACCGATACCGCGATAGCGTTGATCGATGTCGAATCGAAGCGCATGCGCATCGTCGGTGCGGCGACCAACAGCAACGCCGAATCACCGGTGTACGCGCCCGACGGCAAGACGCTCGCTGTCCTGCGCGCGACCCGCTCACCGACGGTCGTGATCCGCCCAACGCTGACACTGATCGATGTGGCGAGCGGCTCGCTGCGTGAAGTTGCCAAAGATTTCGACGCCTGGCCGCACATCGGCGATTGGGCTGCCGACGGCGAGCGCCTGATCGTCGGTGCCGACATCGCGGGTCATGTGCCGGTGCTGACGATCGATATCGCGAGCGGCAAGGTCGAACGCATCACCGCGGAACGCGAGGGCGGCGGCCATACCGACTTGAGCGTGCTGTCCGACGGCCGCATCGCGGGTATTCGGTCGACCTTTCTCGAACCGCCCGAGGCATTCGCCGTCGCCGCCAAGGCTGGCTCACCGCCGCAGACACTCGCGCGGCTATCGGGCTATGACTATCCCACCTGGGCCGACGTCGAAAACCTCACAGCGAAATCGACCGACGGCGTCGACGTGCAGTACTTCGTTGTCAGGCCGAAGAATGCGCAGAGCCGCTTACCGACCTTGCTTTGGATTCACGGCGGTCCGATCGGCATGACGGCCGATGCGTGGCATTGGCGCTGGAACCCGCTGCTGGCAGTGGCGCAGGGCTACGCCGTT
>JACCSD010000172.1 GCA_013813185.1 Burkholderiaceae bacterium | reverse complement strand
CCACTTCCTTCGGGCCGCGCGTGACGTAATGGAAAAACGCGCCGAGCGCCGCAATACCAAGCGTCAATGCCATTAACGGCTTGGCGATACCCTTCCACAGGCTGACCCACGGGCTGATCGTCGGATCCGTCGGCAGGTTGTTGTACAGCCCGGGCCGGTCCGCGTGCTGCAGCACATACATCACGTGCGTGCCGCCGACACCTTGCGGGTTGTAAAGCCCGGCCTGCTGGAAGCCGCGCTCCTTCAGATCGACGACTCTCTTTTCGCCGCGCGCGACCATGTCGTTCTTGGTGCCGAATTGCAGCGCACCGGTCGGACAGGTCTTCACGCATGCGGGAGCTAATCCAACGGCCACGCGATCGGAGCACAACGAGCACTTGTACGCCTTGTTGTCCTTCTTGCTGATGCGCGGAATGTCGAACGGGCAACCGGCGATGCAGTAGCCGCAGCCGATGCAGTTCTCCGAGATGAAGTCGACGATGCCGTTGGCATACTTGACGATCGCGCCGGGCGCCGGACACGCTTTCAGGCAGCCCGGGTCTTCGCAGTGCATGCAGCCGTCCTTGCGGATCAGCCACTCCATAGAGCCGTCGTCGCGCGCGACTTCGGCAAAGCGCATCACCGTCCACGACTGATCTGTGAGATCGATCGGGTTGTCGTAGACGCCAACGGTAGTGCCGATGTCGTCACGCAGATCGTTCCACTGCATGCATGCGACCTGACACGCCTTGCAGCCGATGCACTTGCTGATGTCGATCAACTTGGCTACCGGTTGCGCAGCGATGCGAACCTGCGGCGTTGCAGTGGTGGTGGCCGAGCGATCTTGTACGTCGAGTGATTGCATAGATGGCATGGTTTCCTCCTACGCTTTCTCGATGTTGACCAAAAACGCCTTGTATTCCGGCGTCTGCGAATTGGCGTCAGCGACGTACGGCGTCAGCGTGTTCGCCAGAAAGCCGCTCTTCGCGACCCCGATGAAGCCCCAGTGAATCGGGATCCCCACCGTCAGCACCTCCTTGCCGTTGCACGTCAGATCGGCGACGCGCTTGGTGACGACGGCCTTGGCCCTGATCTCGCCGCGATTACTGGTCACCTTGACCTCATCACCGTTGCCGATACCCTTCGCTTTCGCCAGCTTTTCGCCAATCTCGACAAACTGCGCGGGCTGAACGATCGCGTTGGATTCGACGTTCTTGGTCCAGAAATGCATGTGTTCGGTCAAGCGATACGTCGTTGCCGCGTAAGGAAACTGCTCGGCCTTGCCGAACGATTCCATGTCGCCCTTGAATACGCGCGCGACCGGATTGCTGACCACCTTCGGATGCAGCGGGTTGGTGCCGATCGGTGTTTCGAACGGCTCGTAGTGCTCGGGGAACGGCCCTTCATTCAGCGCCGGCGCAAACAGCCGCGCGACACCTTCATTGGTCATGATGAACGGTCCGGCGCCACTGTCGGGTCCCAGCGTAGGGGCCATATCCGGAACGTCTATTCCCACCCAGCGCGTGCCATCCCAACGAATGCCGCCGCGCTTCGGATCCCACGGCTTGCCGCTGGGATCAGCACCGGCGCGGTTGTATAGAACGCGCCGATTGGCGGGCCACGAGTAGCCCCACGTCAGGTTGTTGCCGAGGTTGCCCGGATCGTTCGAGTCGCGCCGCGCAGTCAGATTGCCGGCCTGCGACCACGAGCCGCAATACAGCCAGTTGCCGCACGCGGTCGAACCGTCGTCCTGCAACATGCCAAAGCCCGGAAGCTGCTCGCCCGCCCTCGCCAGCACCTTGGTCTTGTCCTTGGGATCGACCACGTCGGTTAACGCACGGCCGCTGATTTCGCGCAGTAGTTCTTCGGCGCTCGGCACATTCGGGTTGGCGTAGTTCCATGTGAGCTTCGTGATCGCGTCAGGAAACTTGCCGCCGTCTTTCGCGTACATCTCGCGCAGCTTCATGAACAAGCTGCCGATGATCTCGCGATCGATCTTGGCTTCGCCCGGAGGCTCGGAGGCCGCCCAATGCCACTGCGCCACTCGGCCCGAGCTGGTAAACGATCCGGCTTCTTCATGGACGCAGTTGGCCGGCAACATGATCACTTCGGTCTTGATGTCCTCCGGCTTGACGTTGTTCGAGCTGCCGTAGTTCTTCCAAAACTCTCCAGTCTCGGTGCGCAGCGGGTCGATGATGACCAGATACTTCAGCTTCGATAACGCAGCCGTCAGCTTGTTCTTGTTCGGCAACGCAGCCAGCGGATTCATGCCCTGCGAAATGAATCCATTCACCCGGCCTTGATACATCCGCTCGAAAATCGCCAGCACGTCGTACGCGCCGTCTCGCTTGGGCGTCAGGTCGTACGCGTAGTCGTTTTCCTTGGTCGCGTGATCGCCGAACCATGCCTTCTGCAGACTGACATGCCACTTTGCAAAGTTCTGCGGAAAGTTCATCTGGTTCGGACGCAATGGCTTCGGCGTGCGTGCAGCGTTGTACTTTTCACGCGTATCGTCGGCATCGGTCGGCGCCGACAGGTAGCCCGGTAGTACTTCGGAGTAGGCGCACATGTCGGTAATGCCCTGCACGTTCGCATGGCCGCGCAGCGCGTTGACCCCGCCACCAGCGCGACCCATGTTGCCCAGCAACAGCTGGATCATTGCCATCGTGCGGATATTTTGCGAACCCACCGAGTGCTGCGTCCAGCCGAGCGCGTACAGAATCGTCATTACGCGCGCGGGCGTCGCTGTCGAACCGATCAAATCACATACCTGCTGGAATTTGTCCTTCGGCGTTCCGCAGATCTGATTGACCATGTCCGGCGTGTAACGCGAAAAGTGCGTCTTCATCAGCTGGTACACGCAACGCGGGTTCTCAAGCGTCTCATCGACCATCGCAAAGCCGTCGGCGCCTATCTGGTAGCCCCAGCTTGACTTGTCGTAGGTCCGCTTGTCGGCCGCGTAGCCGCTGAAGTACCCGTCGTTGAACGCAAACTCGTCCTTGATCAGGAACGGGGCGTTCGTATACGCCTTCACGTACTCCTGATGAATCTTGTTGTTCGACACCAGATAGTTGATGACGCCGCCGAGGAATGCGATGTCGGTGCCGACCCTAATCGGCGCGTATACGTCGGCGATGGCTGCCGAGCGCGTGAAGCGCGGATCGACCACGATCAGCTTCGCCTTGCGGTGCTCAAGCGCTTCGGTCACCCACTTGAAGCCGCATGGGTGTGCTTCGGCGGCGTTGCCGCCCATGATGATTGCGAGGTCAGTGTTCTTGATGTCCACCCAGTGGTTGGTCATCGCACCTCTGCCAAATGTCGGGC
>JACCSD010000163.1 GCA_013813185.1 Burkholderiaceae bacterium | reverse complement strand
ACGCGGTCGATCAGCGCGCCTTCATGATTCGTTTGAAAGAACACGACCTGCGCATTTTTCCGCTGCGCGATCGGGGCAAGCTCGTTTTCGATGTCGGTCAACGTCTGGCTACCGTAGATAGCCGGCTCGCGGGTGCCCTGCAGGTTCAGGTTCGGACCATTCAGCACCAGGATGCGATTAGCCACCCTGGCTCCCGAGGGAGTTGAGAATTAAATACATCGGAGAAATTCGAGGAATTTAGGCGACAAAGGCCGGAGAAGGCGCGCAGTGTCCGCTTTTTGGCGCACTCTGTCTAGCCCCATGGTGGGTCCTCACCTACTGTGCTCGCTGCGCGCTAATCGCTGCGTCCAGCCACGCGCGCAACTCGCTGGCCTGCAATCGTCCCAGCTTCGACTGCGCAACGCGCCCGCTGCGATCGACCAGCACTGTGTACGGGAGGGCACCCGACGCGTTGCCGAGTTGACGAACCAGCTCGGTGCCGGCTGCCCCCGCAACGAGTAGGGGTATGGCGACGTTTTGCTCGTCGCGAAAACGTTTGACTGCGCTGGCGTTGTCGATCGCGACGCCCACTATGGTCACGCCGCGCTCCGCGTACTCTGCCTGGACCTTTTGCAGATCGGGCATTTCTTCGATGCACGGCGCGCACCAGGTGGCCCAGAAGTTAACCACCAGCAAGCGGCCCTGCCATTGGTTCATCGGTTGCAAGCGGCCGTCGGCGTCATCGAAGCTCGGTTCAAAAAGCGCCGCGGTCTGAACGGAAACCCCTCCGGAGCCCGTGTCGAATCGCAGCGCCATCAGGGCGCCGGCCGCGATAGCCACCAGCGAGACAGCTATCGCAGCCAAATTGAGCGTCAACTTCCTAGTCAAGGCTGCCCCGAAGAAGTATCAAGCCGTTTCGTCAATCAGTCTGCGGAGCGCGCCGAGGTTGGCGCGTCCCGCCGCTTCGATTGGATGCATTCCCTCCTCGGCCGCAATGTCGCGCTTATGGCGCGCGGCGATCCTGATGGCGTCGTGTGCATAAATGTGCAATCGAATGCCGATCATGCGCCGCTTTATGGGGGAGATCGAGGGGTCGATCGTGGCGGCGGGCACTACAAAGTTCAATCGCTCGAGGGCGGCGGGGCGATCGCGGTCACCGTCCCCGTCGTCGACATCAAATTCGATGCCAAGGTTCATCAGCCGCAGTTCGACGTCCTTCGCGCTATCGACGAACAGCTGCAGATGAATATCGGAATGCTCGGTCGCGGTGCCATTTAAAACGGCGCCGATCAGGTGCGGATCGAACTCGTGCAGCGTCTGCATCGTGTCGGCAGCGACGCTGCGCAGCGCCAACAGCAAGGCGCGATGCGCATCGCCGCCGAACAACTTCAGGTACCGCCGCAACTCGTGCTCGACTTCGCTGTTATCGGGCAGCGTCAAACGACGGGTGGCATCGCCGAAAATTTCCTGCACCGCGCGGCGCTTTGCCTGTGCGTACTCGCAGCCCTCCTCGGCGATCAAGCGCGCTGCGGTCACCGCAAGTTCGGTTCGTAGATCGCCGGCAGCCATCGGCTGAGTTTATCGGCAGTTGGAAAGATCTTCGCGCAGCACGCGCATTACAATCCGCGCCCTTGCGGGCTCCTACCTGCAACTTCGCGATCCAACTTTGCACCTCCACATTCTCGGCGTCGGCGGAACTTTCATGGGCGGTCTCGCGCAGCTGGCGCAGGCCGCCGGCCACGTCGTGAGCGGCTGTGATGCGAACGTCTATCCGCCGATGAGCGACCAGCTGGCAGCTGCGAAAGTAAGCGTGATCGAAGGCTATGGCGCCGACCAGCTTTCGCTGGCGCCCGATGTTTGGGTTGTCGGCAATGTAGTCACGCGCGGCAATCCGTTGATGGAAGCGATTCTTGACCGGGGCGCGCGGTACGTATCCGGCCCGCAGTGGCTGAGCGACCACGTGCTTCACGACAAGCATGTATTGGCGGTTGCGGGCACGCACGGCAAGACAACGACCAGTGCGTTGCTCGCGAAAATTCTCGATCATGCGGGCCTTGAACCCGGTTTTCTGATCGGCGGAGTGCCCGACAATTTCGGCACCTCCGCTCGAACCGGCGCCGGCCGCCATTTCGTGATCGAGGCCGATGAATACGACACGGCATTTTTCGACAAGCGGTCGAAGTTTCTGCACTACCACCCGCGCACGCTGGTACTGAACAACCTGGAGTTTGACCACGCGGATATCTTTGCTGACCTGGCCGCGATCGAAACGCAGTTTCATCATCTCGTGCGGACGTTGCCGGCGCGCGCGCGAATCGTGGCCAACGCCGGCGACGACGCGATCGAGCGCGTTTTGCAGCGCGGCTGCTGGTCGGAGCTCGAAAAGTTCGGCGAGCCCGAGGGACGCTGGCGCGTCGGCAGCGAGCCGCCGTTTCAGGTCCATCGGGATGATCATCATGTCGGCGCGCTGCAGCTTGCATTGGCGGGTCAGCACAACCGGATGAACGCACTCGCCGCGATCGCTGCTGCCGATCACGTCGGTGTGTCCGCCGCTGACGCCTTGGCCGCGCTTGCCGAGTTTGGGGGCGTCAAGCGCCGGCTCGAGGTTCGCGGCGTGGTCGACGGGGTGACGGTGATCGACGATTTTGCGCACCACCCAACGGCATTTGCGATGACGATTTCTGCTTTACGAGCGTCGCATCCGCAAGCCCGAATCGTTGCGGTATTCGAGCCGCGCTCAAATACGATGAAGCGCGGCGCCGTCGACGCGCTGTTGCCAGATAGTTTGTCCAAGGCGAACCGCGTGTTTTGCTACGCGGGAGATAACGATTGCAACGTTGCGTCTGCGTTGGCGCCGCTTGGGTCGAAGGCGAGCGTTCACGACGCTCTCGAGGCGATGATCGAGGCCATCGTCGAGTACGTACAGACGGGTGATCAACTGGCAATCATGAGTAACGGGGGATTCGGCGGCATTCACGCGAAGCTTCTGACGCGGCTCGCGCAGCGTGCTGACTCTCCCAAGCGCGCCGCGTGACCAGTGGCGCGCGCGTGATCGTTTACCTGCACGGTTTTCGCTCTTCACCGCAGTCGCGCAAGGCGCAATTGCTGCGCGACCTTTTGCAGCAGCGCGGCCTGGCTGATCAATACGTGTGTCCGGCATTGCCGGCTTCGCCGCGAGCGGCGTCGCAGTTGGCATTCGATGCAGCGCGAGCAAAGCCGCCCGATCGGGTGACGCTGATTGGATCATCGCTCGGCGGTTACTACGCAACGTGGGTCGCTGAAAAGCTGGGCTGTCGCGCGGTGCTGTTAAACCCCGCGATAGATCCGGCGCGCGATCTGCAAACGCATATTGGCCGGCAGCCGGTGTTTTTCAGCGACGAGGAGATCGATTTCCGACCGGAGTACATCGACGAGCTACGCGACCTCGATATCCGCGTCACGCAGTCCGAACGCTACTTTCTGATCGCCGCGACCGGCGACACGGTGATCGACTACCGGACGATGGTTGCCAAGTACCGGGGCGCACGACAGAGGGTGATCGAAGGCGGCAACCACGAACTGTCGGACTTCGCGCAGTACGTTGACGAAGTCCTTTCTTTCTGCGGCATTTCCTGAGGCATCAATAAGGGAGTTTGAGTGAACCAGCGGTTGCAAGGGAAAGTTGCGATCATCACGGGGGCCGCGCAAGGCATTGGTTACGCCACCGCGCGCAAGTTCCTGGACGAAGGAGCCACGGTCATTGCGTGCGACATCAGCAAGGCATCGATCGACGCGGCGCTGCCTTCGTTGTCGGTACGCGGTGCGATCGATGGAGTCGTCGTCGACGTGACGGTGCGCGAGCAGGTGGATGCGATGACGGCCGCGGTCGCGCAACGCCATGGACGCATCGACATCCTGATCAACAATGCCGGCATTACTCTAGACGCTCGGCTGCAGAAGATGACCGAGGACCAATTCGACCGCGTCATCGCCGTCAATCTGAAAGGCACCTACAACTGTGCGCAGTCGGTGCTCGATACGATGGTGAAACAGGCAAGCGGCGTGATTCTCAACGCTTCGAGCGTGGTCGGCATCTACGGTAATTTTGGACAAACCAACTATGCGGCGAGCAAGTTCGGCGTGATCGGCTTCGTCAAGACGTGGGCGCGCGAACTCGGGCCGAAGGGCATTCGCTGCAACGCGGTCGCTCCCGGATTCGTCGCCACGCATATCCTCGACACGATTCCGGAAAAGGTGCTCGAGCAATTGACCGAGCGCGTGCCGCTGCGCCGATTGGGAACGCCGGAAGACATCGCCAACGTGTACGCATTCCTCGCCTCCGACGAAGCGTCGTACATCAATGGTGCGGTGATCGAAGTGTCGGGCGGGTTGACGGTTTGACCCATCGCATCGGCCTTGGCGTGGTTTCGGCGTGAGCGCGCATCTGCTGTTTGACGACGATGGCGCTTTCAAGGCGGGGACCGAGATGGCGAACGCCGGCACGTCGCACCAAGTCGAGCTGCCGAGCGGCAAGCGCACCAAGGTCAAGTCCTCGCACGTACTGCTGCGCTTCGCCGAGCCGGCGCCCGCCCAACTGATCGAGCGAGCGCAAGCGCAAGCCCAGCAGATCGATCTCGACTTTTTATGGGAAGTCGCCCCGCAGAGCGAATTCGGATTCGTTGAGTTGGCGCGCGACTACTTCGGTGCCGAGCCGACCGCCGAACAAGCCGCAGCGCTGCTTTTCCGCCTGCACAGCGCGCCTGTTTATTTTTACCGCAAAGGGCGGGGCCGCTATCGGCCGGCGCCGGCCGAGACGCTAAAGGCGGCGCTAACCGCAGTCGAGCGCAAGCGGAAACAGGAAGAGCTAAGGCAGCAGTACGTCGACGAGCTGAAAGCGGGGCGCGCGCCGGAGGTCATTTCGCAGCAGGCAATCGGGCTGCTGACGAAGCCCGACCGCGGCTCGATCGAGTTCAGGGCGCTCGAACAGGCAGCGAGCGACGTGCACATGACGCCTCTGCGGTTGCTGCTGGCACGTGGTGCGATCGCTTCGCCGTATCGCTGGCACGTTGACAGTTTCCTGGCGCAGCATTTTCCGCGCGGCACTCAATTCGCCGCTGATCTGCCCGCGCCGGATGACATCGGCGACCTTCCGTTGTCACCGGCACAGGCGTTTTCGATCGACGACAGCGCGACGACCGAAATCGACGATGCATTTTCGGTGCAACCGGTGGGCGATCGGACCCGCATCGGTATTCACATCGCAGCGCCCGCGCTCGCACTGTCGCGTGGCCATCCGCTGGATGCGGTTGCGAAGTCGCGCATGTCCACCGTCTACGCGCCGGGGCTGAAGTACACGATGCTGCCGGACGATTGGATCGATGCGTTCTCGCTGAACGAAGGCCGTACGGCGCCGGTGTTGTCGCTGTACGCGGAGGTCGATACCGAAACGCACGAAGTGGTGTCGACCGACTCGCGATTGGAGCGGCTGCGCATCGAAAGCAATCTGCGGCACGACCTCCTTGATGCAGTTGTTACGGAGGAGACGATCGCGAGCGGTCGTTTCGATTCGCCACACGCGGCGCCATTGAGCACGCTGTGGCACGTGGCTCGTAGACTCCTTGCGCGCCGCGAACAGGTGCGTGGCCAGCCCGAGCCGATCGGTCGCGTCGATTATTCCTTCGAACTCGACGGTGTCGACGATCAAGCGCGCGTGCTGATCCGACAGCGCCGCCGCGGTTCACCGCTCGATTCGATCGTCGCCGAGCTGATGATCTTCGCCAATAGCGTCTGGGGCGGATGGCTCGCAGCGCGCCGGACCGCGGGCATCTACCGCTCGCAAGCCCTCGGGCGCGTGAAGATGGGCACAGCTCCCGCTGCGCATGAAGGCATCGGCGTCGAGCATTACGCGTGGTGTACATCGCCGCTGCGGCGCTATGTCGATCTGGTCAACCAGCGGCAGCTTCTGGCATGCGTGAACGAGCAGCAGCCGCCGTACGCATCGAACGACGCTGAGCTGTTCGCGATTGTCTCGGGATTTGAGGCTGCTTACGGTGCGTATGCGGAATTTCAACAGAAGTTGGAGCGCTACTGGTCGCTGCGATGGCTCGAGCAGGAGAAACGCTCGCGCATCGACGCCACCGTTCTTAAAGGCGATGTGTTGCGCATCGATGGGCTGCCGTTCATCACCAGGCTGCCTGGGCTCCCGCAGTTGCCGCGCGGCCAGCGGCTTGAACTCGACATTGTGGCAACTGACGTTGTCGATCTGATTCTCGAGGCGCGAGTTCATCGGGTGCTGGCGGCACAGACCCTGCACGTTGATGATGAAGAGCTTGGCGAGATGAGTGTGAATGCTCCCCCACAGATGGTGGCGGAGCAAAGCGCAGAGGGAGCCAGAGAAACGGCCCCCGTCGACCCAGCGGAAACGACGTCCGAATCTTCCAACGGCGCAGCATCTTCGTAGCCTCAATGGCCGTGCGCGCCGCAGCTCGCGGGCTAAGCAGCGGCGACTGCGCCAGCATGCTGCGCACGCGATCGCGGCGGCGAGACTAGCGCGATCTTGTCACGCACTCCGTCGATAGTGCTGGCTACAATCGATCGACGCTTGTTCCGCACTTCGGACGAAGAAAGTTGACGTGACCAGATGGGTGTAGATAACCGGGCTGGGCCCAATGGATGTGGCTGAATTGAGTTTGGCCGCGCCCGCCTACGGACTGCGCTCGCTACTCGCCGACAAGGTTCTGGTGATGGCGATGACGGTGTCCATTGGTTTGCATATCACTGCGCTGGCCGTTCGGTTTGTTGATCCGGAGCTTTTTCGCGTGCGTTCGACCGACCCTCCGGTCGAGATCATCCTCGTCAATGCCAAGAGCGACACCGCGCCCGGCAAGGTGGAGGCGCTGGCGCAGAACAATCTCGACGGTGGCGGCGCCAATGACGCCGGCCGCCGTACGTCTCCATTGCCCAACAGCTTTGAAATGCGCGATGGCGATTCGCTCGAATCCGCGCGCAAGAATGTCCAGCAGCTTGAAGAAGAGCAGAAGAAGCTGTTGGCGACCTTGCGCGAGTCGCTGCAGCTGCGCCCGATCCCGGTACGAGATGCCGCCGCCGACCCGCTGCAAAACGGCAATGCCGAAGATGAAACGAGCGAGCAACTGGCCCGCGCGCAAGCCGAAATAGCCAAGCAGATTTCGGATTATCAGAAACGGCCACGCAAGCATCACTTCATGCCGAGTGCTTCAGAGTACCGTTATGCGCGTTACGTTGAAGATTGGCGTGCGCGCGTGGAAAGAATCGGCAATGACAATTACCCGAACGATGCACGCGGAAGATTCTATGGCGCGCTGCGCATGACCGTTGCCATTCGCAAGGACGGCTCCGTCGCCGACGCGATGATCGACCAATCGTCGGGCTCGCAGATACTCGACCGCGCGGCGCGCCGAATCGTGCAAATGGCCGGCCCGTACCCTCCTTTTCCGCCGGAGATCGCGCGCGACACGGATATCCTCGAAATTACGCGTACCTGGATTTTCACCAACGATCAGCTGGCCACCCGCAGCGCGAAGCCCTAACTCAATGACTGCCGTCGACAAGTACGGAGTTGTCGGTAACCCGATCGCGCACAGCCGATCGCCGGAGATTCATCAACGATTCGCGCAGCAGGCGAAGCAGCATCTCTCGTACGAGCGTATCGAGGCCCCGCTCGACGGCTTTGAAGACAAGGCGTTGACGTTGCGCGAAGCCGGCTACGGCGGTCTCAACGTGACGCTGCCGTTCAAGATCGACGCCGCCAAGCTCGCAGATGATCTGACGCCGCGCGCCAGAGTCGCGGGCGCGGTGAACACCCTGAAGTTCGACGGCGACACGATCGTCGGCGACAACACCGACGGCATCGGCTTTGTGCGGGACTTGCGCGAGCGTCTGAAATTTTCATTCTCCGACTGTTCGGTGCTGGTGCTCGGGTCGGGTGGCGCGGTCCGGGGACTGTTGGGCTCGATGCTGGACGAAAGCCCGCGCTGGCTGGCAGTCGCCAATCGCTCGCACAAGCGCGCCGAAGAGTTGGCCGAGGAATTCGGCGTCGAGGCGATTCATTTTGACGAGATTCCCGCCGAGCATTTCGATCTGATCATCAACGGCACGACGACCAGCCTGAATCACCAAGCGCCGGCCATCGATCCGGACACGTTCAACGATTGCGCGCTGGCCTACGATTTGGCGTACGCGGCCGAGCCGACACCATTCATGCAACTGGCGACATCGGGCGGTGCCAAGCAGGCCGTCGACGGCCTCGGCATGCTCATCGAGCAGGCCGCCGAATCGTTTCTGCTGTGGCGTGGCGTGCGGCCGGACACCAGCGCGGTATACCGCGAGTTGCGAGAACTGTTGAAGCACCAGTCGGCCGAGCACGTCGTCGCAAGATAACGCGATGCGCGCGTTGCGGTGGATGCTGCGCGCCGCGTTGCTCGCGCTCACGGTCTTGCTGTTGATTCAACTGTGGTACTTCGCCTGGGTCGCGTGGTGGAAGTGGAACAATCCCGGCGAAACCTCGTTCATGACCCGGGAGCTGGCGTCGCTGCGCGAGAAGAAGCCCGGCGCCGAGCTCAAGCACCGCTGGATCGACTACGAGCGCATCTCGAATCAGCTGAAGCGCGCTGTCATCGCCTCCGAGGATGCGAACTTCACCGAGCACGAAGGGGTCGACTGGCAAGCGATCGAGAAGGCCTACAAGGAAAATGTTCGAAAGGGCAAGACCGCGCGCGGCGGCTCGACGATCACGCAGCAGCTCGCGAAGAATCTTTTCCTGTCGTCGGAGCGAAGCTACTGGCGCAAGGCGCAGGAGCTCGTGATCACGTACATGATCGAGGCGCTATGGGACAAGCGCCGGATCCTTGAGGTGTATTTGAACGTGGTGGAGTGGGGCGACGGAGTATTCGGCGCCGAAGCGGCAGCGCGCCGGTACTTCGGTATCGGCGCGGCGCAGCTGAATGCCGAACAATCGGCGCGACTGGCAGCGTACTTGCCGAACCCGAAGCGCTATGGCCGCATCCGGTCCGGCCCTTATCTCGATCGCAGGACCGCAGCCATTCAGCGCTTCATGCTCGACGCGCCGGTCCCGTGATCGGCTGAATTTGCCGCCTACAATCCGTGCGCCGCGGGACGGGCACACGCGGGATCGACGATTGATATGAACGAACACCAACTCGAACGCGAAGCGCGGGACGCTGCGCAGGCACACGATCCGGAAGCGGCGCAGCGCGCGCTCGCGCGTGTTGAGTTGCTTCTGGAAAAGCAGCGCCGCGTCGAAGCGCTGGTGCAACGCGAGCAAACCCCCGGCGAAGAAAAGAAGGCCCTGGTCGAACAGCTCGTGCACCGGCAGCATCTGAACGAGCTGAAAGCGATCCTCGATCGCCTGCATCCGGCCGACATCGCCTACATCCTGGAAGCACTTCCGCTCGCGGACCGACTCACCGTGTGGGATGGCGTCAAGGCTGATCGCGACGGCGAGATCCTGATCGAGGTCAGCGACGCGGTGCGGGAGACGCTGATTGCGTCGATGAACCGCGAAGAACTGGTCGACGCGGTCGAGAGTCTCGAAACCGATGAGATCGCTGCCATTGCCGATGATCTTCCGGCCGATGTCGTCGACGAGGTGCAGCAGGGCCTTACGAACGAAGAGCGCGCGCAGTTGCGCGCGTCGATGTCGTACCCCGACGATTCGGTCGGGGCGTTGATGGACTTCGAGATGATTTCGATCCGCGAGGACGTAACACTCGAGGTGGTGTTGCGCTATCTGCGGCGCTTCGACGCGTTGCCCAATCACACCGATCAGGTTTTTGTCGTTGACAGGCACGACGTTTTGAAAGGCGCGTTACCCCTCGATCGGTTGCTGCTGAACGAGCCCGACGTCGAAGTCGCGTCGGTGATGAACACCGACTTGATGACGCTGTCACCGCTCGATGAAACCAGCGAAGCGGCGCAGGCCTTCGAGCGCTACGACCTGGTTTCGGCGCCGGTGGTCGACGAAGCCGGCCGGCTGGTTGGCAGGCTGACGATCGACGAGGTGGTCGACGTCATTCGCGAAGAGGGGGAAGACGCGGCGCTTGCGCAAGCCGGCTTGCGCGAAGAGGAGGACCTGTTCGCGTCGGTCTGGAATTCGGCGCGCAACCGCTGGCTTTGGCTTGCGGTGAACCTCGGTACTGCGTTTTTTGCATCGCGCGTGATCGGCGCGTTCGAAACAACGATCGAAAAAGTCGTCGCACTCGCTACCTTGATGACGATCGTAATGGGGATCGCCGGCAATTCCGGCATTCAGACGATGACGTTGATGATCCGCTCGCTCGCGTTGGGCCATGTGACCGGCGGCAACACCCGGCGGCTGATACTCAAGGAGTTGGTGATCGCAGGGTTGAACGGTTTGGTGTGGGGGAGCATCGCGGGGCTCGTCGCGTGGTGGATTTACCTGGACAGCCCGCACGGTTGGCTGATCGGCCTGACCCTGCTGCTCGCGATGGTGCTGAACATGCTGATCGCGGCGCTGGTCGGCACCCTTGTTCCGCTGGTGCTCGAACGCGCCGGCCGCGATCCCGCTCTTGGCTCGTCGGTGCTGCTGACCTTCACGACCGACAGCATGGGAGTGTTCATATTCCTCGGTCTCGCGACCTTGTTTTTTCTGTAGCGATCACCACGCGCTCTTGATCACTTGAGGCGCTTGACCGTGAACTCTTCCTGGATCGTGTCCTTGTACACGCTCGCGGGCGAGGAGCTGGCGATGAAACGCCGCGCGATCTCCTCGCCGACAGCGGTGTGTTGAATGATCGATCCATTGTCGAATTCGATTTCCAGCACGCGGTTGTTGCGGTCGTAGCCCGCGGACTTGATGCCCCCGCGGCGGATCGGCTTCCGTTCCATCACTAAATCCCCAATTCGCCCCACATCGCATCGACTCGCGCCTTGACGGCAGGGTCCATCGCAATCGGCCGGCCCCACTCGCGCTGCGTTTCGCCCGGCCATTTATTCGTGGCGTCGATGCCCATTTTGCCGCCGAGCCCGGCCACCGGCGATGCAAAGTCTAGATAGTCGATCGGCGTGTTGTCGACCAGAACCGTGTCGCGCACCGGATCGACGCGCGTCGTGATCGCCCAGATCACTTCCTTCCAGTCGCGTACGTTGACGTCGTCATCGGTCACGACAATGAACTTGGTGTACATGAACTGGCGCAGAAAGCTCCACACGCCGAACATCACGCGCTTGGCATGGCCGGGATACTGCTTGCGCATCGAAACGATCGCCATCCGATAACTACATCCCTCGGGCGGGAGATAAAAGTCCGCGATTTCCGGAAATGTGCGGCGCAAGAGCGGGACGAATACTTCGTTAAGGGCGACGCCGAGAACGGCCGGCTCGTCGGGTGGCTTGCCGGTATAGGTCGAGTGGTAAATGGGGTCGCGCCGCATCGTGATGCGGTCGATCGTGAAAACGGGAAACCATTCGCGCTCGTTGTAATAGCCGGTGTGGTCGCCGAACGGGCCTTCGAGTGCCATTTCGTACCCACTGGCGTTGGCGGGATCGGGCTGGATATGTCCTTCGAGCACGATTTCCGCGGTTGCCGGAACGTTTAACCCACTACCGATGCACTTGACGAGTTCGGTTTTGGCTCCTCGAAGCAACCCGGCGAATTGATATTCGGAAAGGCTATCCGGTACGGGGGTGACCGCCCCGAGCATCGTCGCCGGGTCCGCGCCGAGCGCCACTGCCACGGGAAAAGCCTGCCGCGCATGCGACAGCGCATGGTCCCGGAAATCCAGCGCCCCGCCTCGATGCGGCAGCCAGCGCATGATGACTTTGTTGGCAGTTAGGACCTGTTGACGGTAGATACCAAGATTCTGGCGTTTTTTATGCGGACCCCGGGTAATAACGAGACCCCAATTGATCAGCGGGGCCACATCCCCAGGCCAGCAAGTCTGGATTGGAAGCCGCCCAAGATCCACGTCCTTCCCCTCCCAAACCACGGCCTGGCAAGGAGCGCTTCGCACCTCGCGGGGCGCCATGTCCCACAACGCACTTTTCAACTGCGCCACCTTGCCCAGCGCGTCGCGCAGGCCGGTGGGGGCTTCCGGCTCCTTCAGCGCGGCGAGCAACTCGCCCACGTCGCGCAACGCGTCAATATCTTCAGCCCCCATTGCCAGCGCGACCCGCTGGACCGTGCCGAAAAGATTGCCGAGCACCGGCATCTTTGAGCCTGTGGGCCGTTCGAAGAGCAGGGCTGGACCGCCGGCCCGCAGCGTGCGGTCGCAGATTTCCGTGATTTCGAGCCGGGGCGATACTTCCACTGAAACGCGCTTCAAAAGCGCAGACCGTTCCAGTTGAGTCAGGAAGTCACGGAGGTCGGCATACTTCATACGGTCAGAGCCGAATAACGACGAACGGCAGTTGGGTTAGTAAGCGCCAACATCTTAGTGGATTGTGATTTATAACTCATTGATTATAAGTGTCTTTGTCAGGCTCATCGGGTACGGGCGCGCCGCCCGGCGGAGGCTGGAGAAAATTAGCGACTTTTTAGAAGGAATACCAGCTTGACCCCGATGCGACGCCCCCTAGAATCCGCCCATCCGTTCGGTCATCGGCGCTACCGCGTGCGCTGCAACATTTGCACATGACCGCAGTCAGATTAGACGGGCTGGCAGTAGGCCTTGGCATTGCTCTAGGGGAGAGTGGGCAACCCCGCACAAGAACCCGCGCTCAGCCGGCTTCGGCGGCAAAGGGAGACTTGAACAGCTGGTGAAAACGGCAAAACGATTCGGGCAACGTTCCAATCCGTGATTGCGGCTCGAATAACCGGCGGCCGTTCAGCATTAGGAGGTGCAAGTTGGTCAACGCTTCGCATTATGTGCTGCACAAGATCAAGGTTGCAGGGCCAGGCGCGGTCGGCGCTGTTGTCACGTTTGCGCGCGACATCTGCCATGGAGCGCTGTCGACCAGCAAACTGCTGGTGATGGTCGCTGGGTGCACAGCCTTGCTTGCGACCGGCGTTCTGGTCAGTAGCGAGGAGGCCCGATCAATGGTCGAAGCGCGGATTTCACCGCCCGCCACCGTAGCGACCGCCGAGCCCGAAGCTTCTGCGGATGGCGACACTTCAGGTGACCGGGCGCGTGTACCCGCCGTTGATCCGCAGCAGAAGCGCATCGCCCAGTATCTGGCGCGCCGTTATCGAGTGGCCGATGGAGCGGTGCGGTTGCTGGTTGCCACTGCGTATCAAATCGGCAGTGAAAAAAATCTCGATCCGTTGCTTATTTTGTCGGTCGTGGC
>JACCSD010000157.1 GCA_013813185.1 Burkholderiaceae bacterium | reverse complement strand
TGTAGACCTCGGGGTGCCCGAAGAACCAGAAAATGTGCTGGTACATCACGGGGTCGCCGCCGCCGGCGGCGTTGAAGAAGCTGGTGCCGAAGTGACGATCGGTCAGCGTCATCGTGATCGCACCCGCGAGCACCGGCATCACCGCGATCAGCAGATACGCGGTGATCAGCCAGGTCCACACGAACATCGGCATCTTCATCAACGTCATGCCCGGCGCGCGCATGTTCAGGATCGTCGTGATGATGTTGATCGACCCCATGATCGAGCTCGCGCCCAGAATATGCAGCGCAAAGATCGCGAGATCCATGCCTGGGCCCATTTGTACTGTCAGCGGCGCGTAAAGCGTCCAGCCGGCAGCGGTCGCGCCGCCCGGCACGAAGAACGACACCAACAGCAATAGCGCGGCTGGCGGCAGCAACCAGAAACTGAAGTTGTTCATGCGCGCGAATGCCATGTCCGGCGCACCGATCATCAGCGGCACCTGCCAGTTCGCAAAGCCCACGAACGCCGGCATGATCGCGCCGAACACCATGATGACGCCGTGCATCGTCGTCAGCTGATTGAAAAACTCCGGCCGCCAGAATTGCAATCCGGGTTGAAACAGTTCGAGGCGCAACCCGAGCGCCAGGGTGCCGCCGAATATGAACATCGCGAACGAAAACCACAGATACATCGTGCCGATGTCCTTGTGATTGGTCGCGTAGACCCAGCGGCGCCAGCCATAGGGCGCGTGATCGTGCCCCCCGTCGGTCGCGTGATCATGCGCATGATCGTGCGCGGGCAGATGAGACGGACTGCCCAGGTGCTCGCTGGGATTCGGAGTGACGGCGCTCATCAAAATTCCTTGTATCAAATTCCCTGTATCGCGGTGTCTTGCTGAGTCGGTCAGGCGAAGCGCGTCACTTGCGCGCCGCACGAAGCTCGGTCGGCTGCACGATGCCGCCCTTGTTGCCGAATGAACTCTTGACGTGAGTCGCAACGGCGCTGAGCTCGACGTCGGACAAACCTTTCCAGGCCGGCATCGCATTACGGCCGTTCAGCAGGATCTGCAGCAGCTCCGGCGTATTCGCGACGACCTTGCTGCCGACGAGTGACGGGAATGCAGGTGGCGCGCCCAGGCCGGTGGGCTGATGACACACCTGACAATTGGCCTGGTAGACCTTCTCGCCGCGAGCAACGAGTTCAGGCTGCGTCCACGCTTTCGCCGGATCGTCGGCCAGAGCCGCCATCGCCTGTTTGCGGCCCGCGACCCACTTCGTATAGTCCTCGGCCGAAACGACTTGAACCGCGATGGGCATGAACGCGTGGTCCTTGCCGCACAACTCGTAGCACCGGCCGTAGAACGTTCCAATCTGTTCGGCGCGAAACCAGGCGTCGCGCGTGAAGCCTGGAATCGCGTCCTGCTTGACTCCGAGCGCCGGCACCCCCCAGGAGTGAATGACATCGTTCGCAGTGGTGATGATGCGAACCTTTCGATTGACAGGGACGACGAGGGGCTCGGTCACTTCACTCAGGTAATTCACGGTCTTGGCTTCGTTACCTTCGATCTGTGCACGTGGTGTTGCCAGCCGCGCCAGGAAACTGATGCCTTCGCCCTCGCCACGCAGGTAGTCGTAGCCCCATTGCCACTGGTAGCCGGTCGCCTTGACGGTCAGATCGGCATTGGTGGTGTCCTTCATCGCCACCACGGTGCGGGTGGCGGGCAACGCCATCAGAATGATGATGATGAACGGAATCACGGTCCACACGATCTCGACCATTGTGTTCTCGTGCCAATTGGCCGCCACCGCGCCTTTGGATTTACGGTGCTTCCAGATCGAATAGAACATCACGCCGAATACGAGGACGAAAATGGCGCCGCAAATGATCAACATGAAATCGTGCAGCGCATAGATGTCTTCGGCCAACTTGCTTGCCGGCGGCGGAAGGTTGTAACGGCTTTGAATCGCCGCGGCGGCGCTGCCCGTTACCAGCGCGAGCGCCGCAGGCGCAACGCAACGGATGCCGCGGATGACTTCCAGGATGCGGTTCATTGCTGCTTCATCGCCTTCGTATTTACAGCGTCCCCCTGGACACCCAACACTGCTCGCATTCGAATCCTGAGCGCCAAAAGTCAGCGCGCTCCCATACGTGCCCGCATCAGCGAACCGCTGAGCTCGCGCCCCAGCTGCAAACGCCGCGGGTCAAGCAGATAGCGGCCCAACTCAAGCTTCGTCCCCGGCGCCAGCAGGTAGACGCGTACGCGTTTGCCCCAGCGGCGACCGCGTGACTCGATCTGCACGCGCGACGCGCGCGGGTCGAACTTCCAATGCTTCCTCCGGTCACCGTCCACATGTTCGACGAACACCGTGTCCGGCGCAATCTCTATGCGCTCGAAATCGGCCGCGTGCCAGCCGTAGCACAGGAATGCGGCGCCCACCGCGATCAATTCGATACCCACAAACGGAAGCACCATCCATAACCCGAAGGCGGCAAAGCCCACACCAAAAGCAAACGAAACCGCGACCAGCGAACCGAATACAACCGCCAACTGCCCGGGGCCTGCCGAGCAATTTCGCTTGATCAACCAGGAGTTTGTTTCAGATGCGGCGTCGGACATTGGCGGCGGATTATAGACAGGCGCTCCTCGCGTACGCGAGCCTTCGACTCACACGTCCACGCGTCGGGAGTAGTGAGACGCGCTCCTGCGGGGCCGCCGCGCTTACGCGCGCAGTACAGCTACGGGATGGCCCACCGCGGTCGCCCCCAGTGAGGAAGACGACCGTTGCCCAAGAATGACTACTTCGGCGGGATCCGCAGGTTCTGTCCCGGGTAAATCTTGTCCGGGTGCGTCAACATCGGTTTGTTGGCCTCGAAAATTTTCTGGTACGCATTGGCGTCGCCGTAGAACTCCTTGGCAATCTTGGATAGCGTGTCGCCCTTGACCACGGTGTAAAACTGCGATTCCGGCTGCGACAAATCGACCGTCATGTTGTCATCGACGGCTGCAACGCCGTGGATGTTGCCGGCGGACAAAATAACCTTCTCCTTGGTCGCCTGATCCTTGGCAACCCCGTACACCTTGGCGGTCGCCTTCGCGCCGTCGTACGTGACGGTGAGGCCGGTCACCGTCAGGCCCATCGAGTTGATGTATTTCTCGATAGCCGTCGCCGCTTCACGATTCGCCGCGTCAACGGCCGCCGGGTCGGCTTGCGCGGCTGGAGCCGATGCGGCCTCCGCTTTTTTACCGAACAACTTCTCTCCAGCTTCCTTGAAAAATGAAATGATCGACATCGATTGCTCCTTGACTGCGGTTAACTGAGTTCTGACGAACTTGTGACAGGACTTACTTCGGTCGACGGCTCGCGAGTTGCGCGCGGACCGATTCGACCGTGACTGTTGTGGTACCCGCGGTGGCGCCCGCCAATTTCGCCTGTGGCTTCCAAGCGTGACCATAGGCCACCTCGAAGGTTAGTCGAATTCGGCCGTCGTCTCCCCGTTGCGCCTCCAGAGCGCGGAGCAGAGCGTGTGCCTGCGATGTCGAAGGCAGCCACTGTGCGCGATCGTCGCGCGGGTTTCCGCCCAGCGCGCGGACCTCGCGCAACAAGTCTTGCGGGGATGCGTAAGTCAATGTGATGGCTTCGGCATCCATGACAGGCGTAGCGAAGCCGCTTGCGACCATCATGTCGCCGAAATCATGCATGTCTACAAACGGCATCGGCCGCGCAGCGGGCAGTGCTGCGGCAGCGGCTCGCAATTCCTTTAGCGTGTCGGGGCCGAAGCAGCTGAACATCAGCAAGCCATCGGCCCTGAGCACCCGTTTCCATTCGGGGAAAACGGTGTGTGGCTGCGGGTGCCAGTGCAGCATCAGGTTCGAAAAGACCAGATCGACGCTGTTATCACCGATGGGCAATCGACCGCCGTCGCCCACCACCCGGTAAGACGACGCGCCGCGCAGCCGGCGCTTCACCCACGCGCGCGCGCCCTCCGCATTGGCCGCTCTCAGCATGCGTTCAGAAATGTCGAGTCCGATCCAGTCCGCGCGCGGGTACTGCGCCAGCAAGGGCGCGCGCGTCTCGGCCGCCCCGCACCCGACATCCAGAATCCGGTGCGGCGCCAGGCGGATGTACTGCAGGCGTTCGATCAACCGTCGCCCCACTTCGCGCGGCAATTCTGCGCTCGCTCGGAAACGGGGCGCTCGCATATCGAATTGCCGCCGCACGGTCGCCACGCTCGCCGGAATGCGCGGCGGCGCCACCATCGTTGGCGTGAGCTCCGAAGTTCCCGGACCGAGTGGCATCGTCGATCGAGTATATGCAGCTATGCTCGACTGCATACATGTTGCGTTCGCTGGCGTATCGGATGCTGCCTCCACAGTGCGTGGTGTGCGAACTTCACGCCGCCGCCCCCGCCACTTCGATCTGCGCCCAATGCGAAACCGACTTTTTCGCGCCGGACGCTGCGCGCTGCGAATGCTGCGCGATTCGCCTGCCGGTTGCGCAACCCGGCGCGCAGCGCATGTGCGGGCGCTGCTTGACGGCTCAGCCGCTTTTCGACGCGACGACGACCCTGGCGGACTACGTGTCGCCCGTCGACGGCATGGTGAGGGCGATGAAATTCACGGCGCGCCTGGATCTGGCCGACCTTTTCGGACGACTGATCGCTGGGCGATTGTCAGCGCTGCCCAGCGCCTCCACCCAGGCCATCGTCGTTCCTGTGCCGTTGGCGTTCGAGCGAGTGCGGCAGCGCGGCTTCAATCAATCGATCCATATTGCGCGCGCTTTCGCGCGCGCTTCTGGCCGTCGGCTGGTGATCGATCAGTTGCTGCGCATCCGTCACACGCCGCCGCAGCTCTCCCTGGCGCTCAAAGAGCGGCGGCGCAATGTTCGCGGCGCTTTTGCGGTTGAGGGCAAGCTGGATGGACAGAACGTTTTCGTTGTGGACGATGTGATGACGACGGGCAGCACGCTCGACGAAGTGGCGCGCGCGCTCAAGCAGGCTGGCGCGGCCCATGTGCACAACCTGATCGTCGCGCGCACACCTTGAACATGTTTCACATCGTTCTGGTCGAACCGGAGATTCCCCCCAATACCGGCAACGTCATCCGGCTCGCGGCGAACACCGGTGCGCAGTTGCACCTCGTCTCACCCCTTGGCTTCAACCTGGAGGACCGGCAACTGAGGCGTGCGGGGTTGGACTATCGGGAATTCGCGGCCGTAAAGGTGCATGCAAGTTTCGATGCGCTGCTGGCAAGCGAGAAGCCGCCCGCTCAGCGCGTGTTCGCTTTGACGACGCGTGCTGCACGTTTGCTCGGCGACGTTGCGTTTGAACCCAATGACTGGTTCGTGTTCGGCAACGAAACCGCCGGGCTATCCGACGCCGTGCGCGAGCACTTTGCTCCAAGCCAGAGAATCCGGCTGCCGATGCGCCCCGGCAACCGCAGTCTGAATCTGTCCAACGCCGTCGCGGTGGTGATATTCGAAGCCTGGCGTCAAGCGGACTACGCGGGCGGAAACTGACGGCGCTATCCCAGCGACGTGTCGCCGCTGGCGCGCAGCGTTACCGGCGCTTGAGCCCAATAGGCACTCAGCCGCGCGAGTATTTGTGCCGGCGCACGCTCGACCAGCAGCAGATCCTGGTGCTCGCGCCTGATCAAGCCTTCACCGGCTGCATGCTCTAGGAATTGCAGCAACGAGTCAAAGTAGCCCGCAACGTTGAGCAACGCGACCGGTTTAGCCTGCAGCCGCAGTTGCAACCACGTCAGCATCTCGAACATTTCTTCGAGCGTGCCAAAGCCGCCCGGCAGCACGATGAACCCATCGCTGCGCCTCGCCATCGTTTGCTTGCGCGTGTGCATCGAGTCCACGACGATGAGCTCGGTCAATGCTTGGTGCGCCACCTCCGGGCGCATCAAGTGCTCGGGGATAACGCCGACGACGCGGCCGCCATGCGCAAGCGCTGCGTCGGCCAGTGCACCCATCAGGCCGACGTGCCCTCCCCCGTACACCAGTTCGATGCCGCTTTGCGCCAGCAAACGTGCCATCTCGCGCGCCGCCGCCACATACTCAGCGCGGCGGCCCGGCTGCGAGCCGCAGAACACACATACGGCGTTCTGCGTCACGAGGGCTGCGCTTCTACTTTTGGCTCACGCGCCAACAAAGCATGCAACGCCTCTGCGGCCGTCATGGCTCCGTCGAGCACAGCGCAGACAGCCTCGGTGATCGGCATATCGATATCGCACTGCCGCGCGCGCGTCAGTACCGCATGCGCCGAACGCACGCCTTCGGCAACGTGACCCAGGTCCCCGACCGCCGCTTCGATGGTCGCGCCGCGTCCAAGCGCCAGGCCCACTTTACGGTTGCGCGACAGATCGCCGGTGGCGGTCAGAATCAAATCGCCCATGCCCGTGAGCCCCATGAAAGTTTCCGGGCGCGCTCCGAGCGCGGCGCCGAATCGAGTCATCTCGGCCAGGCCGCGCGTAATCAGAGCGGCACGAGCATTGAGCCCGAGCTGCAGGGCATCCGAAATACCGGCCGCTATCGCCATCACGTTCTTGACGGCTCCGCCGACCTCGACCCCGATCACGTCGGCGGTCGAATAGATTCGCAGCGCACCGCCGTGCAGCGCATCGGTCACGCGCTCGCAAAATGCGGGCGCACCGGCCACCGTCAGCGCAGCCGGCAAACCGCGCGCGACTTCGATTGCGAAACTTGGCCCCGACAACGGCCCTGCATCCTGGCGATCGCCTATCTCCTGCTGCACGACTTGATACGGCAACTGTTCGCTCGATTGCTCGAAACCCTTGCACAACCAGACGAGCGGCGCGTCAGGCGCAATGTCGCAGACTCGGCGCACAACAGAACGAAGTGCATCGGTCGGCGTTGCAATCAACGTCAGGCCATGCGCCGCGCCGTGCTGCACGGCAGCGTTCAGATCGTCGGTAACTTGAAGCGATTCGGGTAAAGCAAGCAACGGCAGATAGCGGGCGTTGTTCCGGTTGCGCGAGAGGCTGGCGCATTGTTCCGCGCTGCGCGCGTACAGCACGACGGAATGCCGCGAGCTGAATGCGGCCGCTATCGCGGTGCCCCACGCGCCTGCGCCGAGCACCGCGATGTTCATGCGACGCGAGAACTACGCGCCGGCAGCGCCGTTGCCCGTAGCCGTGGGTGCTGCCTCCGCGCCGCTAGTGGGCTGTTGTTGCATCGCCGCCATCTTCTGCGAGTAAAACGCCTCGAAATTGATCTCCGCCAGATGAATCGCGGGCAAGCCGGTGCGCGATATCAAGTCCGCAATATTGGCGCGCAGGTACGGATAGATGATCCCGGGACACACGACGCCAAGTACCGGGCCCATCTGTTCGCCGCTCAGATTGCGAATCTCGAAAATGCCTCCCTGCTTGCCCTCGACCAGGAACAGCACCTTGTCCTTGACCTTCGCCGTCGCGGTCACACGCACGACGACTTCGTGCACAGCGTCGACGACGGCCGAATTGCTGACCTCCAACTGGATGTCGACCGAAGGCGCCTCGGCTTCGAGAAAAATTCGCGGGGCGTGCGGCATCTCGAGAGACGCGTCTTTCAGGTAGACACGCTGCAGCTGAAATACCGGGGCCTGGTCTGCGGCAACGGGGCCGGCAGCGCCTACGGCGGGAGTAGTGTCGGTCATCGGGGTCCTTGAAAGTCAATCACTGCTGACTACGCAGCGAGCAGTGGGGCGAGCTTGCCGCCGCGATCGAGCGCCGACAGGTCGTCGAAACCGCCGACGTGCGTGTCGCCGATAAAAATCTGCGGCACCGTGCGGCGCCCGGTCCGGGTGGTCATTTCATCGCGTCGCGCGGGGTCGACATCGATCAGGATCTTTTCGATTTCGCCAACGCCGCGCGCCTTCAGCAGCGCTTCGGCGCGCTGGCAATACGGGCACACCGCGGTGCTGTACATGACGACGTGTGCTGTCATTCGATTTACTCCTACGTCCTGATCGGAAGTCCAGCCTCGCGCCAGGCTGCAAGACCACCGCCAAGCACGAAAACGTCATTGAAGCCGCTCGCGCGCAATTGCGCAGCGACCTTGCCGGCCTCCCGGCCATTCGCGCAAACAACGATCACTGGCTTGTCCTTCTTCAGAACGCCGGCACCCTGCTTCAACTTCTCGGCAGGCAGGTTGCGCGCGTTCGGCAAAGACCCCTTGGCAAATTCCTCGGGTGAACGGATATCGACGATGGTCGCATTCTTGCCGTTGATCAGCTGCGTCACCTGCAACGTCGTCAACGCAGGGCCGGACACTTTGGTGCGAACCAACGGCCATAGCAGCATCGCGCCGCTGGCAAACGCGATCGCAATCAGGAAAATGTTTTCGATTAGAAACTGCACGGGGAAACGACGAGACCGGCGGTGAGGGCGCGAATTATAGAATAGGCTGATGCACAAGCCGACGTTCAAGCTGGTTCTGCTGCGCCATGGCGAGAGCCAGTGGAATCTCGAGAACCGCTTCACCGGTTGGACCGACGTGGATCTGACCGACAACGGCCGGCGCGAGGCGAAAGCGGCGGGCGAGTTGCTGCAGCAGGAAGGGTTCACGTTCGACATTGCCTACACATCGGTCCTTAGGCGAGCGATCCGCACGCTATGGATCGCGCTTGACGCGCTCGATCTGATGTGGCTGCCGGTGGTGCACAGTTGGCGCCTGAACGAACGCCACTATGGCGCGCTGCAGGGGCTCAATAAAACTGAAACGGCGGCCAAGTTTGGCGAAGAACAGGTGCTGAAGTGGCGCCGCGCGTATGCGGTGGCGCCCGAGCCGCTGCCGCCTTCAGACCCGAGACGGATCGGCGACGACCCGCGCTACAAGCACGTGAACGCCGAAGACATGCCGGTGACCGAGAGCCTGAAGGACACCGTAGCGCGCGTGATTCCGTTCTGGAACGACTCGATCGCACCGGCGATCTTGCGCAGCCGACGTGTCTTGGTCGCAGCGCATGGCAACTCACTGCGCGCACTAATCAAGCACCTCGACGAACTATCCGACGACGCCATCGTCGCGCTTAACGTACCGACCGCTCGTCCGCTGGTCTATGAGCTCGATTCCGGGCTCAAGCCGATCCGGCACTACTACCTCGGCGACGCCGCCGAGATCGAACGCGCCGTGCAAGCGGTGGCCGCGCAAGGTCAGGCGAAGCGAGGGTAAATGAAGCGCAAGCCGCATGTGGGGCGCGCGGAACGCAAGGCAGGCGGTCGCTGTCGGATACATGGGTTAGGCCATCGGCACGACAGTTGCAAGTGTTGATGCGGCCTATACTTTGAAGTAGGTTTGCAAGAGCAGCCATTTGCTTCGCTCGGGTGGTTGGCGGCGCGCTAGTGTTTGAATCGACAAACGTCGAAATTGGGGGTGGCATGGCTGGCAGGGCTCGTAGTTTCGGACTTATCGGTGTCGGCGCTGTTGCCGGCGTTATGGTCAGTCTGGGCATTTCGGCGTACGCGTTCCGCGACACGCGGGGACCCATCCCACTTGAAGAGATTCGCGCCTTTACCGATGTTTTCGGCGCGGTAAAAGCCAACTACGTCGAGCCGGTCGATGACAAGAAGCTGATGCACGAGGCGATCTCGGGCATGCTCGCCGGGCTCGATCCTCATTCGGCGTATCTGGACGCCGATGCGTTCAAAGACATGCAAAGCGATATTCAGGGCGAATTTGGCGGCCTGGGTATCGAAGTCGGCGCCGAAGACGGCATCATCAAGGTGATTGCGCCGATCGACGACACGCCAGCGGCGCGCGCTGGCATCAAAGCCGGCGATTTGATCATCAAGATCGACGACAAAGTCACCCGCGGGCTGACCTTGCCCGAAGCGGTCAAGCTGATGCGCGGCAAGCCCCGCACTTCGATCACGCTGATCGTTGCCCGTAAAGGCGAAGACAAGCCGCTCGAATTCAAACTGATGCGCGACGTGATTCGCGTGCAGTCGGTGAAATCGAAAATGATCGAGCCGGGCTTTGGCTTCATCCGCGTTTCACAGTTCAAGGAGAAGACCGTTGACGACCTCGTGAAGCACGTCAACGATCTGTACAAGCAAGGGCCGTTGAAGGGCCTGGTGCTCGATATTCGCAATGACCCGGGTGGCCTGTTGCATTCGGCGGTCGGCGTGACGGCGGCGTTTTTGCCGGCGAAGGCGCTGGTGGTTTCGACCGACGGTCGCACCGACGATGCGCGCCGCAAATTCGTTGCATCTCCGGAGGACTATCTGCGCGGGCGCGGCGAAGACACTCTTTCGAAGCTGCCGCCGCAAGCCAAGACGGTTCCGCTGATCGTGCTGGTCAACGGCGCTTCGGCGTCCGCCTCGGAGATCGTGGCCGGCGCGTTGCAGGACCACAAACGCGCGGTCGTGCTCGGCACCCAAACTTTCGGCAAAGGCTCGGTGCAGACGATTATTCCGCTGCGCGTAGACGGCGATCAACCGGCTGCGATCAAGCTCACCACCGCGCGCTACTACACCCCTAAGGGCCGGTCGATTCAAGCCAAGGGCATCGTCCCCGACTTTATCGTCGAGGACACGCCCGAGGGCAATTTCGCCGGGTTCAACGTGCGCGAAGCCGACCTGGTCCGCCATCTGGAGAGCGCAAAGGTCGAAGATGCAACGCGTGCGGCGACCGTACCGGGCGTTTCCTCTGCCCCGCGCGGCTCAGCGGTTCCGTCCGCAGTACCGGTCAAACCCATCGACGGCAAATCGGTGTCGCCGAAGCGCTATGACTGGGGCACTCCAGAGGACTACCAACTCTTGCAGGCGATCAATCACCTGAAGGGCAAGCCGGTTGAGGTTGCCAAGCCGAAGCCCGATAGCGTTGCCACAGCACCCGCGCGCTAGGTAGCAGGCGTATAAAAACACGGGCCGCGCTGCGGCCCGTTTTCTTTTGCGCGTTTTCTTGCGCATTTTCTTGCGCATTTTCTTGACATGACCGACGCTCCCTTAGACGACCATCAGCTGTTGCGCTATTCGCGCCACATCCTGCTGAACGAAATCGGTATCGAGGGCCAGCAGAAGCTGCGCGCGGCGCGTCTGCTGGTGATCGGCGCCGGGGGCCTCGGTTCGCCGGCGGCGTACTACCTTGCATCGGCCGGTGTCGGGGCCATCGTGCTGGCCGACGGCGATGCAGTCGATCTGACCAACCTGCAGCGCCAGATTCTGCACACAACCGAACGTGTAGGAACGCCGAAGGCGGAATCCGGGCGAGTGGCGCTGCAGGCGATCAACCCGGAGGTGGAAATCATTCCGCTCGTGCGCCGCCTCGACGCTGCCGCGATCGATCGACTGGTGCAGGACGCCACGGTGGTGCTCGATTGCACCGACAACTTCATCACACGCCACGCGATCAACCGCGCCTGTGTCGCATCGCGCAGGCCTCTGGTCTCCGGCGCAGCTATCCGGTTCGACGGTCAGATCGCAGTGTTCGATCTGCGCGACGACGAGTCACCCTGTTACGCGTGCCTGTTTCCGCCGAGCGATCACGAAGACGAACTGTGTTCGACGATGGGAGTGTTTGCGCCTCTGACCGGCATTATCGGAACGATGCAGGCGGCCGAGGCCTTGAAGCTCGCCGCAGGGATCGGTCAGACCTTGCATGGCCAGCTGGTGATGCTCGACGCCCTGACGATGCGCTGGCACTCGGTGCGCGTACCGCGCGATCCCAGTTGCCCGGTGTGCGCCGGCCGGTCGCGCTCTTAGCCCACCAGCACCGGCATCTGCACTTCGAGCCCTTCGGCGGGCGCCTTGCGAAAGCCGCTCTTCGCAAATCGGTGCCACCGGCCCAATACGAAAGCAAGTACCAGCGCGGCGCGCGCGCCGGGGTCGAAGGACTCGGGCAATTCCTTGTCTCCGACCGCGACTTTGAAACTCTGCTTGATCGAAGCTTCGATGCGCTCGAAAAACTGATTCATGCGCTCCTGCAAGCGCTCGTTCTCGTTGACCAGGGCGTCGCCGATCAGCACGCGCGTCATGCCGCGGTTGGTCTGCGCGAAGTCGAGCAGCATGCTGACCATCGCGCGCACTTGCTTCAGCCCCGATGGCTCCTCGGTGCTGATCTTGTTGATTAGGCCAAAGATGGTCGTTTCGATGAACTCGATCAACCCTTCGAACATCTGGGCCTTGCTCGCAAAGTGGCGATACAGCGCCGCCTCGGACACATCGAGCCGCGCCGCGAGCGCGGCGGTAGTGACTTTTTCGCCCTTCGGGTCTTCGAGCATCGAGGCAAGCATCTGCAGGATTTGCAGCTTGCGGGCACCGGGTTTACGCAATCCTTGCGTAGAGATGTCCATGACGACCCGTCGCCTGAGGTTGAACTATCGAAGGTAGGGAACAACCAGGTCGGCGGGAGGCCGACGTGAAGGCATACTATCTTAGAAAGCCGCACCTGCGAACACTTTCACGCTCCGCTAAAAAGCGGAAGTAGGCCGGAATCGCGGGCCTGATGGTCTCTTCAAAATCGTTTCAGAGGCCCCTGCTATCGAAAGCTGCAGAAACAATACGAAATCGGCGCCAGCGGATTCTCCCGCGCGCCCATGAGCAGTTCCAGGTCACGCTTGACCGCGCCGACGTCGCGCCCGAGCAACCCGTCGAGGCCCAGCCCGCTCCGTACCGCCGCCGCGATGCGGCCGAAGAACAACGACAGATACCGGTTGATGCCGCGCGGCTCGGGTTCGACATAGTCGAGCCGGTACGAGTCACCCAGGTTGGCGCGCCGAGCCGCACTTTTTATCGCGACGTCGATTCCGCCCAGCGTATCGACCAGGCCGCGCTCTTTGGCCTGCGCTCCGGTCCACACCCGGCCCTGCGCGACCTCGTTTATCTTTTCCGGGGTCGAGTTGCGGCGCTGCGCGACCAATCCGATGAACTCCCGGTAGTTGGAGTTGACCACCAGTTCGAGCGACTGCGCCAGTCGCTTGTCGATCGGCCGCCGCAAATCGGTTGCCCCGGCGAGCCAGGTCGTCGCGACGCCATCGACGTTTACACCGATCTTCTCCATCGTGCCCTCGAACGTCGGCAACAGACCGAACACGCCGATCGACCCGGTAATCGTGGCGGGATCGGCGACGACTTCGTCTGCACCCATCGCGATCCAGTAACCGCCTGATGCGGCAACATCGCCCATCGAAGCCACGACCGGCTTGCCTGCCTTGCGCGTGAGCTCAAGCTGTTCGCGAATGACTTCGGAAGCCTGCACCAGCCCACCGGGAGAGTCGATGCGCAACACAACAGCCTTGATGCTGTCATCCTGCCGCGCGCGCTCGATCAACTGGACCATCGTGCGCGCGCCAATCCGCCCCTGTTGCGCATCGCCACCGGTGATCTCGCCTTGCGCGACGATTACACCGACCGCATCGCCGTTAAGCAGCTGCGGCACCCGGCGCACGTACGAATACAACGAGATTTGCCGGAATGTTTCGCTGTCTTCGTCGCTGCGGGGAGCGCCGGTTTGCAGCAACCGCTCGCGAAACTGGCTGCGTGTCATCAGGCCGTCGACCAGCTTTTCGTTCTGTGCAAGTCGCGCGATGTCTCCCTCGGCCGCTGCCAGCCGCTGCGGCAGATCACCGATCACGGCGTCTACGGTGCCCGGCTGCAGTTTGCGCACCCGCTCGACGTCGCCGGTCCACGTTGACCACAGGCCGTTGAGCAGCAGCGCATCGGCCTCCTTCGCCTCGGGCGTCGCCGACGTGCGGGTAAATGGCTCGGAAAAACTCTTGTAGCGCCCCGCCTGAAAAGCATTGACCTTCACGCCGAGCTTGTCGAGCAGCGTCTTGTAATAACCGCGCGTACCTTCGAGTCCGCGCACGCCCAGTGCACCCGCAGGATGCAAGTACAACTCGTTGGCATGCGATGCGAGGTAATACTGGCCCTGGCCGTAGTTCTGACCCCACGCGTAGACCGGCTTGCCGCTCGCCTTGAAGCGCTCGAGCGCTGCACCGATCTCGCGCAGCGTGGCAATGCCCGCCCCGCCCATCTCGTCGAGCACCATTACCGCGCGCGTGATCTGTGGATCCTTGGCGGCCGCGTCGAGCGCCGCCAGAACATCACGCACGCGCGTCTCGAAACGCTGCTCACCGAACGCCTCGGCCACAGCCGCCTCGCGCGGGCCAATCGTGTATTCCTCGACGATATCGCCTTGCAGATCGATCACCAGCGCCGTGTCCGATCTGAGAGCGGCCGGTCCGTCGCTGGCAAACCATGCCACCAACAGCACGGCGACGATCGCGAAGAACAGCACATTGAAGATCAGCTGCCGCGTGAAATTGAGCACGCTCCACAGACCGCCGAAGAAGCGGCGAACAAACCCCGGACGAGCAGCCATGCGAACTCCAATCAGTGCGATTTGATCATTGTGCCGACACCCTGGTCGGTCAGAATCTCGAGCAGCAAGCAGTGATCGACCCTGCCGTCGATGATGTGCACCGAGTTGACGCCGCTCCTCGCGGCTTCCAGTGCCGACGAGATTTTCGGCAGCATTCCGCCGGAAATCGTGCCGTCGGCAAACAGGTCATCGATCTGGCGCGCCGAAAGCCCGGTTAACAACCGGCCGCTCTTGTCGAGTACGCCCGGCGTGTTGGTCAACATCACGAGCTTTTCGGCCTTCAGAATTTCGGCGATCTTGCCGGCCACCACGTCGGCGTTGATGTTGTAGGTCAGGTTGTCTTCGCCGAAGCCGATCGGCGAAATCACCGGAATGAACGCGTCGTCCTGCAACGCCTTGACCACGGCCGGATTGATCGCCTCGATTTCTCCGACGTGGCCGACATCATGAGTCTTCGTCGGATCGGCGATGTCGAGCATTTTCAGCTTGCGCGCGCGAATCAGCCCGCCGTCCTTGCCGGTCAAACCGACCGCCTGGCCGCCGAAGCGATTGATCAGCGTCACCAGCTCGCCCTGAATTTCGCCCGCCAACACCCACTCGACGACTTCCATCGTCTCGGTGTCGGTGACGCGCATACCCTGAATGAACGTCGATTTCTTTCCGACTCGCTCGAGGGCTTCGTCGATCTGCGGGCCGCCGCCGTGAACAACAACGGGATTCATCCCCACCAGCTTTAGCAGCACGACATCGTGCGCAAAGGCTTCTTTCAGATTCTGATCGACCATCGCGTTGCCGCCGTACTTGACGACGATGGTCTTGCCGTGGAAACGCCGGATATAGGGAAGCGCTTCGGACAGGATTTCAGCTTTTAACTGCGGAGCGATCAGCTCGGTGTCGGCTGTCGTCATGTCGGTAGCTGCAACATCCATGGGCGCGCGGATCTTACACGCGCACCTGGCCGAACTAGGGTGCGCGCGGACGAATTTCAATCTCGATCGGCTGCGTGACAAGCTTCTTGTCGCGTGTTTCTAGGCGCAACTCGACCTTGATCTTTTCGCCGGTCGCAAGCGGGCGCTTCAGGTCCATCAACATCATGTGATGTCCGCCGGGCTTCAGTTCGACGGTGCTACCGGGCGGCAGATCCAGAGTGCGAATCGGGCGCATCCGCATCACGTTGCCGTCCATCGCCATCTCGTGAATCTCGACGACTCCGGCAACCTCACTCGACGCGCTGAGCAAGCGCGCACCATCCTTCGACGTCAGGTGCATAAAAGCGCCGGTCCCCATCTGGCCCGCGACAGTCGGTCTGGCCCACGCCAACTTGACGTCGACGTCGGCGCCGCGCTGTGCATTTGCCGTCAGCGCCATCGCCAGCGCTGCAACGGCCGCCCATTGTTTCATCGTCGCTCCTGCTTACAGGACATAACGTGCAAGGTCTTCGTCGCGCGCCAGATCGGCCAATTTAGCATCGACATACGCTGCATCGATTCGCACCGGTTGCCCTTCTAAACCATTGCCGCTGACCTGACTGCCCGCGCCGAACGACACCTCTTCGAGCAACTTTTCGAGCACCGTGTAGAGGCGGCGAGCACCGATATTCTCCGTCGTGTTGTTCACCTGGTG
>JACCSD010000129.1 GCA_013813185.1 Burkholderiaceae bacterium | reverse complement strand
GGATGGTGATGCTGCTGCTGGGGCGGGTACCCCACACCGGCGATGTCGCCGAGTGGCAGGGGTGGAGCTTCGAAATTGTCGACATGGACAAGCACCGCATCGACAAAGTACTGGCGGCGCGGTTGCCTCAGAGGTCGTCCGCCGAGAACGAAAAGAAAGGCGGTGACGCGACCGACGCGCCGCGCTGACGCTACGCTGTGGCGAAACGGTAGCGATTGATCTCGTCACGCGCCTTTTGCGCGGCGTGGCGCGCCGCTTCGGCAAAGTCGCCGTTACCCGATGCGTAAATGATTGCGCGCGAAGAGTTGACGACGATGCCTGCGCCGTCTGCCGTCTGCCCGGCCTTGACGCTGCCTTCCACATCGCCTCCCTGCGCTCCTATGCCGGGCACGAGCAACGGCATTTCGCCAGCCAGCGCTCGTACACGCGCGAGCTCGCGCGGATAGGTGGCGCCAACGACCAAGCCGAGCTGGCCGCTGCGATTCCACTCGACGGCGAGCCGTGCAACGCGTTCATACAACCGTTCTCCTTCGACCTGCAACATCTGTAAATCGTCGCCACCGGCATTGCTGGTTCGGCACAGCAGGAATACGCCGCGGTCGGGGTAAGCCAGATACGGTTCGATCGAATCGAAGCCAAGGTAGGGCGACAGCGTCACGGCGTGCGCGTCGTAGCGCTCGAAAACTTCGCGCGCGTAATGCTGCGCGGTCGACGCCATGTCGCCGCGCTTGGCGTCGAGAATCACCGGGATCGCCGGGTGCGTGGCGCGAACGTAGACGATCAGGCGCTGCAGCGCATCTTCGGCCCCGGCCGAGGCGAAGTAAGCGATCTGCGGTTTGAACGCGCACACGAAGTCGGCGGTCGCGTCGACGATCGACGTGCAGAACTGATAGATCGAATCGGGGCTGTGCTGTAGACGCTCGGAAAAGCGAGCCGGGTCGGGATCGAGTCCCACACATAGCAGCGTATCGGCTGCGCCCCAGCGTGCCTTCAGCATTGCGTCGAACTTCATGCATCCCTCCGCGGCGGGAATTTTACAGACCGGTGCTAGCCTCGGCGCGATGGCCGCGACAAAACTTTCCGCCCGCGATTTGACCTTGCTGGCGCTACTGACCGTCTTCTGGGGCGTGAACTGGCCGATCATGAAAATCGGTGTGGCCGAGTTGCCGCCGCTTTATTTCCGCACGATCTGCATCGCCGGCGGCCTCGTCGTTATCTGGTGCTGGGCGCGCGTGATGAGCGTGCCGATGAGCGTGCCCGCCGGCGCGTGGCCGGTCGTACTGAAGCTGGCGATACCGAACGTGATTGCGTGGCACCTGCTGGCCATTGTTGCTATCAAGATGCTGCCGTCGGGGCGCGCAGCGATACTGGGATACACGATGCCGGTGTGGGCGGTCGTGATCGGCCTGATCGCCTTCAATGAAAAGCCGTTGCGTCGACATTGGTGGGGCGTACTTGCAGCGCTGGCCGGCATCCTGTTGCTGTTGTCGTCGGAGCTCACAGCGCTTACCGGCTCACCGCTGGGTACCGTGCTGATGCTGACAGCCGCGGCGGCGTGGGGTTACGGCACGCATCTGATGCGGCGCTACCTGACCGACATGCCGATCATTGCGCTGACGTTCTGGATGCTGGCGATGACCGTGGTTGCGATGTTCGCGATGTCGATCGTGTTCGAGATGCCGCGCTGGCGCATGCCCGGCACAATCGAGTGGGCATCGATTGTCTACAACATGGTGCTGGCAGTCGCGTTCTGCCACGTCGTCTGGGCAATGCTGGCGCGCAAGCTGCCGCCCGCGGCGAGCGGGCTGTCGGTGATGATGATTCCGGTGCTGGGAGTTTTCTCGGGGATGTGGCTGCTCGATGAGCGGCCGTTCTGGCAGGACTACGTGGCGCTCGCCCTGATCTTGATTGCGCTGTCGTCGGTTTTTCTGACGCCGAAAGCAGCTGCGCCCGCGCCTTAAGGGCACGTATCCCGCGGTTAGCTGGCGGGCTTTCGAAACAATTCGATGCGCTCCGGCGTCGGCGGGTGCGTGGACAAGTACGCCGGCCAGTCACTCTGCGATCCTCGCTTGTCGTGAGCTTGCTGCATGCGTTCGAACAGAGTCGCCAATGATCCTGTCGGTATGCCGTTCGCGCGCAACAGTTCGACTGCGAACAAATCAGCTTCGCGCTCCATCGCGCGCGAGTAATCGAGATCGATCAATAGCGCCGGCAATGCCGCCAGCACCGTGCTGACATCGCCGAAGAGCACAGCCGCTGCGGCACCCACCGCTGCGCTGGTGAAGAGGCGGCGCATCAAGTGGCGCTGCTCGATATGGCCAAGCTCGTGCGCTAGCACGCCCAGGACCGCATCGTCGTCGGGCGCAAGCTCGACCAGAGCGTCGGTGACGTAGATCATGCCGCCCGGAAGCGCGAGGGCGTTGGGGCCGATCTTCGAGGCACGAAAGCGGATCGCATAGTCGCGTCCGTCTTCCGGTGTGATTGCGTCGAACCGATTGATCAGCGCTTCGCGCCGCTCGCTCGGCAATTGTGTCGTCGAAAAAATGCGCTTTTCGACAAATGCGGTCGCTTCGCGGCCAAGCCGCTCTTCCCACGCCAGCGGCACCTGCAATGCCGCGTACTCGGCGGCGGCCGGCAGCACCCACCGATACGCAGCGAACAGAAACGCAACCAGGCCGATCAGCGCGATGAGCGCACCGCGCCATCGGCTCTGCCATGCGACGACGAAGGAATCACGATGGCCGGTGGCGGCCAGGATGCGCGAGAACTCCGCGTTGTCAGCGATTTCGCAGAATGCTCCGTCGCCCAGCGTCACGACCCGCGGCGCATGGGACAGCGGCTCGGAGACGCGAAGTTCGGATAACGGCACGCGCCGCTCGATGTCATCGCCGACGATGTCGAGATGGCCGTTGTTGACCGACAGTCTTACCTGACGAGCGCGCGAGCTGCGTCCATCGAAGTAGCGCGCGTCGACTGTGTTCACAAGCCAAGGTCGAAATCGAAGAGATCGGCCGCGCCTTCGCCGGTCGCGGCGACGTCGTCGGCCGCTGCGCCACTCAAGAATTGGTCCATGTCGCCAGCCGTGGCCGCGGTTACCGATTCGAGGCGGTACTTGAGGCTGCGAATGACAGCGAACGGCGTAAACAAGCCGAGCGTCACGATAAGCAGCAGAATATTGACGAAGTAAATGCGTGCCATCGGCAACACGCGCGCATTACTGCGAAAGCTGACTTCACCTACCGTCGTGTGGTTCCAGATGCGGTTTTGTATCAGCACGACAAAGGCGGCGAACAGCAGAAAGTACACCGCATAAACTCCAATGATCAACATGAGCAAGCCGGCTCCGAAGATGCTTGCACTCCCGTTTGCGCCCAGGATGCCTGCGCCCGCGGCTAAACCGATCGCGCCGAAGACGGCGGCGATGCCCAGCGTTACTGCCAGCAGGATTGCGTACACCGCGTAGAAGTTTCCCGCGGTCGCGGTAAAGTGCGCTGCTGCCGAGCCCAGAAAAGCATTTCCGTGCTGATAGCGTTTGAAGCGGTAGTGCAGATACGGCAGCACGATGAAAAAGGTCAGCATCGCCAGGCCCAGAAACGCGAAGAGCCAGACCGGCGGCCCGCCTTCGTTTTCTGCGTAAAAGCCGAGCAGCGCAAATGGCGCAATGAAAACTATCAGCGGCGCGGCAATCAGATAAATCTCAGCGAGCCCGCCGACGAACTGAAAGCGAATGCCGCGATAACTCGAATAGCGCGCCCGGAATCGCAGCGACTGGCGGATCAGCCACGGAAATACCGCCGCCAGAAGTACCAGCGTGATCGCACCCGCGGTCAAGGAAAATTGAAAGCTGAAGTTGTAGGCAAGCAGGAGGACCAGTGCGATCAATCTGCCCTTCAGAATCGCAATCGGTGAGCCGTGGTAATCGAACGACGAACCAGCAATCTGTGTGTTGCGGTACATGTACTTCAGGCGCCGGACCTTGGCCCACGCCGAGTAAATACCAAGGGTGACGATCGTCAGCAACAAGTTGACGATCCAGATTCTGAAGTATTCGCTGCCGGTGCCCAGGAAGCGCACCGGATAGTCGGTCTGAGCTGCAACAGTGGCCGACGCCGGCTGCGGTGCCGCGGGCACTTCATGCATGACCCTTCCCCTCTCGTTTTTTTGTGGCTGCTTTGTAGCCGACTGTCAACGCGACAGCAATCGCCGGGCGAAAAAAAGCCCGCCGAAGCGGGCTTTCTGCTGATCGTAGCGACGATCGAGCTTGTTACATGTCCATGCCGCCCATGCCGCCCATGCCACCCATACCGCCGGGCATGCCGCCACCACCGCCTTGTTTCTCTTCGACGAGTTCGGCGACCATTGCGTCGGTCGTCAGCATCAAGCCCGCGATCGACGCGGCGTTCTGCAGCGCCATCCGGGTCACCTTGGTCGGGTCCAACACACCCATGCTGACCAGGTCGCCGTACTCGTGCGTCTGCGCATTGAAGCCGTAATTGCCCTTGCCGTCAGCAACCTTGTTGACGACGACGCTCGGTTCTTCACCGGCGTTCTCGACGATCTGGCGCAGCGGTTCTTCCATGGCGCGCAGCACGATCTTGATGCCGGCGTCCTGATCTGCGTTGTCGCCCTTGACTTTCGCCACCGCCTGCTTCGCGCGGAGAAATGCGACTCCGCCGCCCGCGACCACACCTTCTTCGACAGCAGCACGCGTCGCGTGCAGCGCGTCTTCAACGCGCGCTTTCTTTTCTTTCATCTCGACTTCGGTTGCGGCGCCGACCTTGATCAACGCAACGCCGCCTGCGAGCTTCGCCACGCGCTCTTGCAGCTTTTCTTTGTCGTAGTCGCTGGTCGCTTCTTCGATCTGCGCACGAATCGCCTTGACGCGGCCTTCGATGTTTTTCGAATCGCCAGCGCCGTCGATCAGCGTCGTGTTTTCTTTCGCGACTTCAACGCGCTTGGCCTGGCCGAGATCGGTCAACGTCGCTTTTTCGAGCGTCAGACCGACTTCCTCGGCGATCACGGTGCCGCCTGTGAGGATGGCGATGTCTTCCAGCATCGCTTTGCGACGATCACCGAAGCCCGGCGCCTTGACGGCTACGGTTTTCAGGATGCCGCGAATGCTGTTGACGACCAGCGTTGCGAGCGCTTCGCCTTCGACTTCCTCGGCGACGATCAGCAGCGGGCGTCCGGCCTTGGCGACTTGCTCAAGAATCGGCAGCAGTTCGCGAATGTTGCTGATTTTCTTGTCGTGCAACAGCACGTAGGGATTCTCGAGAACCGCGTTCTGCTTGTCGGGCTGGTTGATGAAGTACGGCGACAGATAGCCGCGGTCGAACTGCATACCTTCGACGACTTCGAGCTCGTTGTTCAGGGACTTGCCGTCTTCGACGGTGATAACGCCTTCCTTGCCGACCTTGTCCATCGCGTCGGCGATGATCTTGCCGATCTCTTCATCGGCATTCGCCGAGATCGCGCCAACTTGCGCAATTTCCTTGCTGGTGGTGGTTGGCTTCGACAGCTTCTTCAGCTCTTCGATGGCCGCAATGACCGCCTTGTCGATGCCGCGCTTCAGATCCATCGGGTTCATTCCGGCGGCGACGTACTTCATGCCTTCGGCGATGATCGATTGCGCCAGTACGGTGGCGGTGGTGGTGCCGTCACCGGCGTTGTCCGAAGTCTTGGATGCGACTTCCTTGACCATCTGCGCGCCCATGTTTTCGAACTTGTCTTTCAGTTCAATTTCCTTGGCGACCGATACCCCGTCCTTGGTGACGGTGGGTGCGCCGAAGCTGCGCTCTAAAACAACGTTGCGGCCTTTCGGGCCCAATGTGACCTTCACTGCGTTGGCGAGGATGTTGACGCCGCGCACCATGCGGTGCCGTGCGTCATCGCCGAAAAAAACTTGCTTGCTTGACATTCAGGTACTCCAAAACGTTCAGGGGAGTCGGTCCGCTGCGCGGCCCGACGACAAAATGCTGTTTGGCCTGCCTTTTAGGCGATCACGCCCATTAAATCTTCTTCGCGCATCACCAGCAGTTCGTCGCCCTCGACCTTGACGGTCTGGCCCGAGTACTTGCCGAACAGCACGCGGTCGCCGACTTTGACGTCGAGCGTGTTCACTTTGCCGTTGTCGTCGCGCTTGCCCGGGCCGACGGCGACGATTTCGCCTTGGTCGGGTTTCTCAGCTGCGTTATCGGGAATGACGATGCCCGAAGCGGTTTTCCGCTCGTTGTCCAGGCGTTTGACGATCACTCGATCGTGCAAAGGACGGATTTTCATAGGTTCTCCAGGTTGATAAATCTCTCGAAAATCGAGAAAGCAAAAGGTGGGAAGCAACAGATCATGCCACTTATCAGCACTCTCTGCCTGCGAGTGCTAATTGTGGGGATGGAAGTTTTGGTCTCCAAGAGGCGCCTAGGTGCCGAGTGCAGAGCTGCCGTTTATATCTCTAAGCTGCGCGCCCGTCGCACGGAAGTGACCACTAACATTGCCTGTGAGAATGTGTGGCCGTGCGCTCCATGCAGAGCGTCCTACGCGAATGCGCTACACGGTTGCGCGGCGGCGTGCCGAAAATAGACGGATAACTGGAATGGGGTTTTAAGTGGCCATGGATCTTCCGCTTCGGCTCCCGCAGCACTGGCTGGGCGCCGCCACGCCCAAGGGCAAGGGCCCCAATAA
>JACCSD010000128.1 GCA_013813185.1 Burkholderiaceae bacterium | reverse complement strand
TGCCGTGGATCAACGAAGAACTTGCGCTGATGCGCGACGCCGATCGGGCCGGCGTTCCTATCATCGGGCATTGTTTGGGCGGCCAACTTCTTGCGAAGGCTTTCGGCGCGCAGGTAACGCGCAATGCAGTGAAGGAAATCGGATGGAGCCAAGTCGAGGTTGACGATGCAGCGCTCGCACGCGATTGGATCGGCGATGAGCCGTCGTTCGAACTGTTTCAATGGCACGGGGATACGTTTGCGCTGCCGGCTGGCGCGCGACGCTTTCTGACGAATCGCTGGTGCGCCAACCAGGCTTTCGTCGTTGGGCGGAGCCAGTGCGTCCACTTGGGCATGCAGTTTCATGTCGAGATGACGCCACAGCTCGTCAACGCGTGGGTAAGCGATCCCGCTGGCATCGACGAAATCGACAAAGCGCTTGAGCGCCAGCGCGGCACGGGAGTGCAACGCGCGGAAGAGATCACTCTGAACGTCGACCAGCGGACGCAGAAAATGAGCCGTCTGGCCGACCGGCTCTATCAGCGCTGGAGTCAGGGCCTGCGCCGCTGACGAACCTCGACTAACGCCTAAGCCGCGCCGGTTTCCAGGGTTCGGACCAGCGGCCCACCCCGTAGAGCTCTTCGATACGCGCAGCCGGCCGATGCGGGCAGATTCTTTGATGCACACTGGCCAGTACCATCAGCTCGGCCATCGCGTCGGGCGCAAGGTTCAACGAAGAATCGCGGCCGCTGTAAACCTTTTCAAAGTACTGGTTCAGTTCCGGGTAGCCCCACAGCAGGCGCAGGGTCTGAATGACGGCTGGATGGCGCCGCTCCAAAACGGACAGCGAAGTTTCGTTGACCGGGGCAGCAGCCGGTTCTGCCCGCTGCATGGGGCTCAGAGCCGGCCGCCCTTCCAGATTCGGATCGACCGAAGCGATGAAAGCGTTGAAGCGGGAAGAGGTGGTTCGCATTGCGGCGGGAGGTTAAGGGTAATCCGTCCGGATGACAAAGCGCGGCCGACGATCGGTCGATTTCGCACGGCAAAGTCCGGCGCATCGAGAGATACCTATTCGCGGAAGTTTTCGAAAGTCAGCGGTAATTCAGTCACTTGTGCGCGCAGCAGCGCGATGCACTCCTGCAAAGCGTCCTTCTTTGCACCGCTGATCCGCACCGCATCGCCCTGAATGCTCGCGGTTACCTTGAGCTTGCGCTCCTTGACCATCGCGACGATTTTCTTGGCCAGCACTTGCTCGATGCCGTTCTTGATCTTGATCGGCTGCTTGAGTTTGTCGCCTGAAATCTTCTCCGGCTTTTCGTACTCGAACAGCCGGGCGTCGACTCCTCGTTTGGCCATTTTGGTGGCAAGTACATCCCGCACCTGGCCCAGCTTGAACTCATCGTCGCCGTAAGCGGTCAGTTCGAATTCCTTCTGTTCGAAGCGCGCGTCCGAGCCTTTGAAGTCGAAGCGGTTCGCAATCTCCTTGTTGGCCTGATCGATCGCATTGCGCACTTCGACCATGTTGGGTTTGCAAACGACGTCGAATGACGGCATGGCGGATCTCCGAAAGTCGAGGCAAGTGTATCGGCCCCTCTAAACTGCCAGCATGAAAGTTCTGGCAGAACGTCTAATCGAGCGCGACGTTTCGCTGCGGCCGTTCAACACGTTCGGTGTCGACGCGAATGCGGCTCTCTATGCGCGCATTCGGTCGCTTGAAGATTTACAGCGCGTGCTGGCCGACCGTCGTGTCCTCGGGATGCCGCTGCTGATACTGGGGGGCGGCAGTAATGTGCTGTTCACGCAGGACTTCGACGGCTGCGTTCTGAAGGTCGAAATCTCGGGCGTGCAGCGAGCCGACGACGGCGTGCGCTGGCGGGTGCAGGTCGGTGCGGGTGAGAACTGGCATGCGCTGGTCGAGCGGTTGCTCGACGACGGCGTGCCGGGCCTGGAAAACCTGGCGTTGATTCCGGGCTCGGTGGGCGCGGCGCCGATCCAGAATATCGGCGCCTACGGCGTCGAGCTTGCCGAGAGGTTTCATAGCTTGCAGGCGTGGAATTTTGCGACTCAAACGTTGCAGACGCTGACCGCTGATGAATGCCGGTTCGGCTATCGCGACAGCGCCTTCAAGCATGAAACCGAGCCGCGCTTGATCGTCAACGTGACTTTCGCGCTGCCTCGTCAATGGGCGCCCGTGGTGGGCTACACCGATGTCGAAAACGAGCTGCGCGAGCGGAACATCCAGCAGCCGCGGCCGCGCGATGTCTTCGACGCGGTGGTCTCGATCCGGCGGCGCAAGCTGCCGGACCCGGCGCGCGTGGGGAACGCGGGCAGCTTTTTCAAGAACCCGGTGATATCGCGCGCGCAACGCTCGGCATTGATCGAGCGGCATCCGTCTCTGGTCAGCTACGACATCGGCGGTGGCCGGTACAAGCTGGCCGCCGGCTGGCTGATCGACGCGTGCGGGCTGAAGGGAACCGTGCGCGGTCGTGCGGCCGTTTACGACAAGCAAGCGCTGGTGCTGGTCAATCTGGGCGGCGCGAGCGGCGCAGACATCCTCGCGCTGGCGCGCGAGGTGCAGGAAGCTGTTCTGGCGCGCTTCAATATCGAACTGGAGCCGGAGCCGCGCATCCTGTGAGCCGCGGTCGGGGGCATTGCCCGGCGCCGCTAGACTGCCTGCTTGATTCAATTTGCAACAAGGATACGGGCATGAACAAGGAAATCGTTTCGACTGCGGGCGCGCCAGCGGCGATCGGACCTTACTCGCAAGCGGTAAAGACGGGGTTGGTGGTATTCACCTCAGGTCAGATTGGTCTTGATCCGGCCAGCGGCGAGCTGGCACAGGATTTCGAGACGCAGGTTCGGCAGGCGTTCAAGAATCTGGCCGCGGTAGCGAAGGCGAGCGGCGGATCACTGGCGAATGCGGTGAAGTTCACGCTGTTTCTAACCGACCTTGGACAATTTTCAAAAGCCAACGCGATCATGGGGGAACTGGTGCCCAAGCCTTATCCGGCACGTTCCACCGTCGGCGTCGCCAGTTTGCCGCGCGGCGCGCAATTCGAGGTCGAAGCGATTCTGGTTCTGTAGCCGTTGGCCGCCCGCAAACCTCGCACTCGTGAAGCAAGCGCTGCACCGGGCAACACGATTGCAGCACGGCTGGCGCGCGCGGGGCTGACATCCGATTGGCATTTCGTGTTGCACCTACCCTTCCGCTACGAGGACGAAACGCGGATTACGCCGATCGCAGAACTGATCGCGGGAGACGAATCGCAAGTGGAAGCCGAAGTCGTATCGGCGGATGTCGTCTATCGCGGCAAACGGCAATTGAGAGTCACCGTACGTGACGACACGGGTCAGCTGATGCTGCGCTTTCTGAACTTCTACTCGTCGCAAATCAAACTGATGGCCGCAGGCCGCCGGTTTCGAATCTTTGGCGTGGTGCGCGGTGGATTGGCGGGCGATGAAATGATTCACCCCCGGGTGCGCGCTTGCGACGGCAGTAGTCCGCTGGCGAGGTCGCTGACGCCCGTGTACCCCTCGCCTGAAGGCGTGCCGCAATCGTGGCTGCGCAAACGGATCGATCGCGCGCTGCGCGACGTCGATGTCGAAGACGTATTGCCTCCGGCGATGCGCGCACGCCATCAATTGCACGGGTTGAAAGATTCGATCGAACGGTTGCATCGGCCGCCGCCGGACGTCGATGCGGTTGCACTTCAGCAGCGGACCGACCCGGCCTGGCGCCGGTTGATGTTCGACGAGTTGCTGGCCCAGCAGCTTGCACTGCGCGCTGCGCGTGAGGCACGCGCCGACCGCCGCGCGCACCGGCTTGCCGCAGAGGGTTCGATTGGTACGAAACTGCGTTCGCAGCTGCCTTTCAGTTTGACTGGCGCGCAGCAGCGCGTGTGGGACGAGATCGCGCACGACCTTGCGCGAGCGCAGCCGATGCATCGCCTGTTGCAAGGCGATGTCGGCAGCGGCAAGACGGTCATTGCTGCGCTGGCCGCTGCGCGTGCGATTGAAAACGGCTTCCAGGCTGCGTTGATGGCGCCGACGGAGATTCTGGCGGAGCAACACTTCCGCAAAGTCGCCGAATGGTTGTCACCGATCGGAATACGAATCGATTGGCTCACGGGACGCCTCACGTCTGCCGCCAAGCGTGCCGCGCAGGAATCGATCGCGAGCGGGAAATCACAATTGATCGTCGGAACGCATGCGTTGATTCAGGAAGCCGTTGCGTTTACACGGCTCGGCCTGGCGATCGTCGATGAACAACACCGCTTTGGCGTTGCCCAGCGACTGGCGTTGCGCGGCGGCGCGGATGGCCACGCACCGCACCTGCTGATGCTTTCCGCGACCCCGATTCCGCGCACCTTGGCGATGAGCTATCTGGCCGACCTCGACGTGTCGGTCATCGACGAATTGCCCCCGGGCCGCAGGCCGGTCGTGACCAAGCTGATTTCGACCCGCCGGCGCGAGGAAGTGATGCAGCGGATACGCGCGGATGTGGCAGCGGGCCGGCAGGTGTATTGGGTGTGTCCGTTGATCGAATCGAGTGAAGTGATCGAAGTCGCCGCCGCCACTGAAACGTGCGAGCGAATCATCCAGACGCTGCCGGACTTGCGTATCGGCTTGCTGCACGGGCAACTGCCGCCGGCAACGAAAACCGAAGTCATGCGGCGCTTCGAGCAACGACAGCTCGACGTGCTGGTCGCCACGACGGTGATCGAAGTCGGTGTTGATGTGCCGAACGCGACGCTGATGGTGATCGAACACGCCGAGCGTTTTGGTCTTGCCCAGTTGCATCAACTGCGCGGTCGGGTCGGCCGTGGCGGCGATCAGAGCTTTTGCATCCTGCTGTTCGACGAGCCACTGTCCGAGCTGGCGCGCGAGCGTTTGAAAGTGATCTACGAGACCAACGACGGCTTCGAGATCGCGCGCCGGGATCTCTTGATGCGCGGGCCGGGCGAGTTTCTCGGTGCACGCCAGTCCGGCGTGCCGTTGCTGCGCTTTGCCGATCTGCAACGCGATGCGCAGCTGGTCGAACAAGCGCGCGCCGCGGCGACCGAGATGCTTGC
>JACCSD010000112.1 GCA_013813185.1 Burkholderiaceae bacterium | reverse complement strand
TCAAGCGCAGCGTCACGCCGATCGAACAGAAGACCGTCAACGTATGGGCGCGCGGCGACGTGTATCGCGTCACGCTCGAAGTCGATGCTCAGGCCGACATGACCTGGGTCGTCATCAGCGATCCGATACCGGCCGGCGCGGCGATACTTGGCAGCGGCCTCGGCGGCGACTCACGACAGCTAGCATCAGCCCAGCGCGACGGCCAGGCATGGCCGGCGTACGAAGAGCGCGCGTTCGAAGGTTTCCGCGCGTACTACCGTTACGTGCCGAAGGGCAAGCTGAAAGTCGAATACACCGTGCGGCTGAACAATGCCGGTGCGTTTTCGATGCCGCCAACGCGAGTCGAAGCGATGTATGCACCAGAGTCGTTCGCCGAGCTGCCTGTAGCCTCGATCGAGGTGCGGCCGTGATGCGCAAACTCTTCGCTGCAACGGGGGCAGCCGTAATTGCGGTAGCGCTTGCGCTGGTGCTGATTGCAGCGCTGACACCAACGCCCACATTCGACGAGGTACGCGCCGGCACGCTCGGCTCCGAGTCGACCTTGCTGTCGCGGGACGGCGAACCGTTGCAGCGGCTGCGCGTCGATATGACGCGCCGCCAGTTCGAATGGACCGCGCTCGACTCGATTTCACCGTCGCTGGTGCGGGCGGTCGTTGCCGCCGAGGATCACCGCTTCTGGTGGCACTTCGGTTTCGATCCGGCAAGCGGCGCATCGGCCGTGATGGATCAATTCGCGTATTTGAACAAGCGGGGCCGCGGCCGCGGCGCAAGCACGATTACGATGCAGTTAGCGGGATTGATGACGGAAGGCGATCGCTTCGGCCGGCGTTCGATCGACGAGAAGCTCGCGCAGTTCCGCTTCGCGATTGCACTCGAGCATCGCTGGTCGAAGCAGCAAATCGTTGAGGCGTATTTGAATCTGGTGCCGCTGCGCGGCGAGCTGGTCGGCATCCGCGCGGCGTCACTTGGGATGTTCGGACACGCGCCCGATGCGCTCGACGAAGCCGAAAGCGCGGTCGTCGCGGCGCTGGTGCGCAGCCCGTCGGCGTCGCGCTCGGTGATTGCACGCCGTGCATGCTCGGTGATGAAGAAAATGGATAAACCGGAAGAATGCTCGCGCGCCGAACTGGCGGCGGCGACATTGCCATCGTATCCATTGGCGATCAGCGGGCTCGACGAGGCGCCTCACCTGGCCCGGCGATTGTTAACGCGCGCCGGCACATCGGTGAGCTCGACGCTAGATGCGCCTCTGCAGCGATTTGCCGCCGAAACGTTGCGCAATCGATTGGCATCGCTCGCGGACCGCAACGTCGAAGACGGCGCGGTGATCGTGCTCGACAACGCGAGCGGTGACGTGCTTGCTTACGTCGGTTCGAGCGGCGATCTATCAGGCGCGGCCGCTGTCGACGGTGCAGCTGCGCTAAGACAGCCCGGCTCGACGCTGAAGCCGTTCCTGTACGGTGTCGCGATCGAGCAGCGCTGGCTGACCGCGGCATCGCTGCTCGAAGATTCGCCATTGGCGCTGGCGACACCCACGGGGCTTTACGTTCCGCAGAACTACGAGCGCGATTTCAAAGGAATCGTATCGGTGCGCTCCGCGCTCGCTGCATCGCTGAACGTTCCGGCAGTGCGGACGTTACAGCTGGTGGGTGTCGAACGCTTCCGGCAAACGTTGCAGTCGTTCGGAATGTCGAGCGTGAAGCATGACGGCGAGTACTACGGCTACGGTCTGGCGCTCGGTGGTAGCGATACCAGCCTGCTCACGCTGACTAATGCCTACCGTGCGCTCGCCAACGGCGGCGTTTGGTCGCCGGTGCGCCTGCAGATTGAACGGGATGCGAGCGATGGCGAGCCCGTGCGCGTGCTCCGCGTGCTCCGCGTGCTCTCGGCCGAAGCAAGCTTCATCGTGTCCGACATCCTGGCCGATGCTGCCGCGCGCGCCTCAACATTCGGGCTGGCAAGCCCGTTGTCAACGCGCTCGTGGGCGGCAGTCAAAACCGGCACCAGCAAGGGCATGCGCGACAACTGGGCGATCGGCTACACCGACCGCTACACGGTAGGAGTGTGGGCCGGCAATTTTTCGGGCGCGCCGATGTGGGACGTGTCCGGCGTGACGGGCGCGGCGCCGATCTGGCGCGAGATCGTCGAGCACCTGCATGCCATCCGACCGAGCCGCGCGCCAACTGCACCGCCGGGAGCGATGCAGCGCGAAGTCACGTTCGTTCCCGCCGTTGAGCCGGCGCGCCAAGAGTGGTTCGTGTCGGGTACGGAGTCGAGCACGAAAGTGACCACCATCAGCCTGCCGGTGGCGGAGGCAGCGCCACGCTTGCTGGCCCCGGCAGACGGCACCGTCATCGCGCCCGACCCCGATATTCCGGCGTCGCGTCAATCGATGCTGGTGCGCGCGGACGCGCCGCAAGCGACACGCGTGTGCTTGAAGCTTGACGCTCGATTGGTCGCACCGTGCGGGGTCCGCGAGGTGCTCGTCCCGCTACCCGCACCGGGGCGTCATCAGATCCGGCTTGAGCGAGCAGATGGATCGGTCATGGCCGCCGTAAGCTTCGAGGTGCGCGGCGTCCCGCGCTAACTTCCTCGCTAACTCCTCGCTAACTCCCTCGCATCATCCAGTCAGAAACTATCGCTGGTGTAAGTTCGCGCTTCCCGCGCCGACAATAGGGTCCATCGTTTTCTGATCAGCTTATGGCCGCTGCCTCGATACCCTCCTCCGCGCCGCCGAGCTATCTGTACTACCGCCATACGCTGCCTGTGCGCATCATGCATTGGACCAATTTCGTCGCGCTAACCATCCTGTTCATGAGCGGGCTGCACATCTTCAACGCGCACGCAGCGCTGTATTGGGGCGATTCTTCGTACTCCGGGCGTCCGCCGCTGCTGCAAATCACGGCGCGCGACGGATCCGATGGTGAACCGATCGGGGTGACACGTGTGTTTGGGCGCGAGTTCGAGACCACCGGCTTGCTCGGGCTTTCGAAGTATCCGAACGGTGAACCCAACCAGCATGCGTTTCCGTCGTGGGCCACGATTCCCGGCGGGTACTCGCTCGCCATGGCGCGCGACTGGCATTTCTTCTTCGCGTGGATCTTCGTGCTCAACGGCGTCGCCTATGTGCTCTATTCGTTGTTCAGCCGTCACTTGGCACGCGACCTGGCGCCAACCGGCGGCGAGCTGCGCGGCATCGGCACGTCGGTCGCCGATCACGTGAAGTTCAAGCATCCCAGCGGCGAAGCCGCGAAGCGCTACAACGTGCTGCAAAAGCTTGCGTATCTGAGCGTGATCTTCGTTTTACTGCCGCTGGTGATCCTGGCGGGATGGGCGATGTCGCCGTGGCTCAACTCCATCCTCCCCGGTTGGGTCGATCTGCTGGGCGGCCGCCAATCGGCGCGCACGATTCACTTCATCGTCGCGTGGCTGCTGTTTCTGTTTCTCGCGGTGCATGTATTCGAAGTAATCATCAGCGGGTTTTGGAATCACATGCGGTCGATGATCACTGGCCGCTATCGAATCAAGACAGGGGCTTGACATGACGCCTGCCAGTAAATCAAAACGCCGCTTGCTACTTAGCGCAGGCAGCCTCGGCGCGCTGTTTCTAACCGGCTGCGATCGACTGTCGGAAACCGAATGGTTTCCGAAAGTGTTGCGCACGCATGAAACGCTGAGCCGCAGCGTGCATCAGCTGCTCGGCTCACGGCCATCGATGGCGCAGGAATTTACCGAAGCCGATCTGTCGCCGTCTTTTCGCAGCAACGGCACCTCGATGCCCGAGGGTGACGAGTACCAGGCGCTCGTCAAGAGTGGATTTGCGAATTGGCAGCTCGAAGTCGACGGACTGGTCGAGATGCCGGCCAGGTTGTCACTGGCGGAGCTGCGCGCAATGCCGCGCCGCACGCAAATCACGCGTCATGACTGCGTTGAAGGCTGGAGCGCGATCGGCAAGTGGACGGGCGTGCCGTTATCAAATGTTCTCGGTCTGGTGAAGCCGAAAGCGAACGCGCGCTACGTGGTGTTCCATTGCGCTGATGCAATGGGAGGCAGCCTGACGCCCGAGTATTACTACGAGAGCATCGACATGGACGATGCGCTGCATTCGCAGACCATCCTTGCGTACGGATTGAACGGCAATGACCTACCGATCGCGAACGGCGCGCCGATTCGTCTACGGGTCGAGCGGCAGCTCGGCTACAAGCATGCCAAGTACGTGATGCGCATCGAACTGGTCGAAAGCTTTGCGAACATCGCCGGCGGCAAGGGCGGCTATTGGGAAGACAACGGCTATCAGTGGTACGCCGGCATTTAAAGACGTGTGCATTGTTATTGATAGCGGCGACTTCCGTTGTCGCTCAATCGCCGGGGCTCGACTCAGGCAACCGCGCGGCGCAGAAGGATTGCGGCTCGGTCGTCATCGTCAAGTGCGATGCTCCCGCAGCCAATACAGACGCAGGCGTTTCAGAGCAAGGGCAGCAGTCGCGCGGCATTGAGCTGCGCCGAACGAGTCCGTTGGTGCAGCAGCTCGACGGCGTCGTCATAGAAGGCGAGTTGACTCGACGCCGCAGCATCGAGGAAACGATGGCTAGCGCATTTCCAACGGTGCTCCCGCGCGACGGCAACTACACTTTCGATAAGGGCGAAGGCTCGAAGTGCACGTGCATGAACGTATGTCCGCCGTGGCCTCTGCCGTGTTGCGCATGTTCCGGTCACATGAGTCGCTACCGGGCAATGCCGGGCTCGTCACCACTCAATTGAACCCCGCTTTCTCGCCCGCCGAAACAACGTTAAGGCAGTCCTTCTTGCGAGTTTCAACCCGCCAGCGCCGCGCTAGCGTTGTCGCATGCATTGGCAAGCAGTAGAAACAACTCCGATTCGAATCGGCGCACCGGTACCGCGCGCACGTGCCGATGCGATCGGCGATGCGTTGCTGAAGCGCGCGGTTCCGCTGTCCCGCCTGGATCAGGGCCGTCTCCAGCCGCTGGCCACCGCAGGGTTGGTGCGCGACGGCGATCGCGTGGGCCTGGTGACCGCCGCTCACATATTCGAGCGCGCACACTGGGGCGATCTCGCCGTGCCGCTGCCGCGCGACGGGCGCGTTGCACCGCTGCATTCGGCACGCATCCGCCTGGCAATGCATCCCGATAACGACGTCGCGATTCTGTGGATCGGCGATCGATCGCTTGCGCAGCGCCTGCGCACAAATTGGGAAACCAGCTCGACGGTGGGCGTGACGATGACCCGCTCAACGCCTTCGAGCCATGTTCTGGTCGGCTATCCGGCGTGCAACGCACGTCGAATCGACGGCTGCGTCTATACCAAGCCGCTGGTCTTGTTTACAGAATCGATTGACGCGGAGCGCTACCTGTACGCGCGCACAGCGGAGCGTATGGACGGCGTAACGATCTGGACCCCGGAGCTGGACGGAGTGTCGGGCGCGATGCTGTGGAGCATCAGCGACGAAGAAGACGACGATGTCGCGTGCGTTCTTCGGCTGGCTGCTATTCAGGTGGCGTTCACGCACAACGCGCATTTGCGCGCGGAGCCGATAACGTGTGTTCTTGAATTGTTGCAAACCTCGCGGCCGCAATAGTCACGGGTATCCTGCCGGCTATCGGCTTGGCCATAGCAGGGGTTTGAACATGCGAATGCTTCACACGATGCTGCGCGTTGGCGAGATGCAACGCTCGATCGATTTCTATACGAAGGCGATGGGGATGCAATTGCTGCGTACAACCGACCGGCCGGATCAGAAATATGCGCTTGCATTCGTCGGCTATGCCGACGAATCGCAACAGGCGGTGATCGAGCTCACCTACAACTACGGCGTGTCGAGCTACGATCTCGGCACCGGGTACGGGCACATCGCGATCGGCGTTGACGACATCCACGGTGTTTGCGAGCGCGTCAGGGCCGCCGGTGCTGTGGTGACACGCGAGCCGGGGCCAGTCAAAGGCGGCACAACGGTCATAGCGTTCGTCGAGGATCCCGATGGATACAAGATCGAACTAATCAAGCGCGCGTAGCTGCTCTCGACCCCGTTGCGGTCATCGCGTTCTTCCTACAGCGGACGGTTAGCGGTTAAAAAACAGATTTAACGACGGAGTTGAGCGCCGACGAGACACCCGCCCGACAGAAGCCAGTCCCTTTTAATCGCGGGGCCCGCGGCGCTCTTCATCGGCTACGACCGCGGCGCGGCCTTAAGTAACGCCGAAGCGTTGGTTCTCCCTACTTCGCCCGTTAGATGCCGTGCATTCCACCGGTATCTCCGCGCTGTGCGCGACCCCTCGATGTGCTGCAATCCCGGACGACTGGTCTAGCAGCCGCGAGCTGGAGGAGAGTTGATTTGAGGTTCCCAAGAAACTACCTGCGATGCCGGTCGTAGCGGTCATCAATCGCAGGGGGGGAGTGGCAAGAGCACGCTGGCCACGCACCTTGCTGGCTATTGCGCTAACGCTG
>JACCSD010000101.1 GCA_013813185.1 Burkholderiaceae bacterium | reverse complement strand
GCACTTTGCTCGCGCTTGGAAGATTGCTCGCGAATCGCGCGTGCGCGCCGCTGCACCCAGATGTAAAGGCCGGTCAGCGTCACAAAAACAACGATAGCGAGAAGGAAAGTTGACACTTAATGAGTGCACCGATGCTCAAGCGAAAGGATCTTTCTCAAACGTGACTGTATCGTGCCACGATGCCGCGGGCCATCCCCAGTGAATATCAGGCCAAACGGGGCATTTTTCCTTCGTCCAATCAGGCTGTGCCGCACCCAAAACAAGGGATGCGGCGTGGCGCGCGATGCGCAACCTATCGCGCAATCGGTTAAGGCCGACAGGTACGAGTGCAGTGCGCTTTTGAGCCGCGCCGGTGAAACCGGCTTCGTCAGCAGCGGAACACCGCTGGCGCGCACCCGCACAATCTCGGCGGCACCCGTGTCGCCCGACAACAGAAATGCCGGCAACGATGTCCCAAGGCGCACACGCAAGCGCTCGATCAGGTCGATGCCGTCGTCGACCGCGTCAAGCCGCAGGTCGACGATTGCCAATTCTGGAACAAACCCTGCGCCAAGCACCGCGTTAACCTCCTGGATGCTGGCCGCGGTGCGCACGGCCAACCCCCATTGCCCAAGCAGCGTCGCGGTGGCGAGCCGGATATCGGGATCATCGTCGACCAGCAGCACGCGCCGGCCCGCGAAGGTGTTCAGCCATTCACGTTCCTCGACATCCGACAGCGGGTCCGGTGGGCCGTCCGCGCGCGGCAGCCAGAGACGAAAACGGGTTCCCTGCCCCGGAGCCGAGGTGAGCGTGAGTTGATGCCCGAGTAATACTGTCAGGCGCCGCACGATCGCAAGCCCAAGCCCCAGCCCGCGCCGGCGGTCGCGGCCCGGATTTCCCACTTGGTAGAACTCGTCGAATATGTGCTCGTGCTTGTCGGCAGCGATGCCGACGCCACTGTCCCAAACTTCGACGCACGCCTGGTCACCGCGGCGGCGGGCGCCGATGACAACGCCGCCACGTGCGGTGTAACGCAAAGCGTTAGACACCAGGTTCATCAATATCCGCTCGAGCAGTATCGGATCGGTGGTCGCCACCAGCCGCGTCGGAACAAAGCGCATCCGAAGTTCTTGCTGTACTGCTTGCGCATGAAACTCGCGTGCCAGACGGTCGAACAACTCTTGCAGTGAAACGTTGCGACGATGCACACCGATGGCCCCGGCGTCGAGATTCGATAAATCAAGCAATTCGTTGAACAGCGTTTCCAGCGCCTCGATCGAGTCGCCGATGCGCCCCACCAGATCGCGCGCTTCACTCGAGGTCGCGTGCTGGTTCAGCGCCGCCGCGAAAAAGCCAAGCGAGTGCAGTGGCTGGCGCAGGTCGTGACTGGCAGCCGCAAAAAAGCGGGACTTCGCCAGACTGGCGCGCTCAGCTTCGATGCGTGCCGTTTGCACTTGTGCAAGCTGCTGTCCCAATTCAGCGTTGGCGATTCGCACCCGGCGTTCAAGGTCGAGATTGATCGCTTCGGACGTCGCGTAGGCCTTGTGATAACGGTCGATCAGCATCCAGCCTGCCAACAGCACTAGCGCGAGACCGGAGTAGTTTGTCAACAGAACGACGCGCACGCCTTCGCCGAATACCGTGACGACCCAATCGCGCACGGCGAACAAGACACAGCACGCGCCGGCGACCAGTAACAGCGTCCCTTTGACGCTGCGCTCACGCCAGGCGTATCGCAAGACCGCGCCGAGCGCGATCGAAATCCAGACCAGCGTTACTGCGCGCAGCGATGCCGATGCCAGCGAGGCCAAGCCAAAGTAGATGCCGGCATACAACACCGGCGCAGCCAGCAGCGATAAGAGGGCGGCGCCGGCCTCGTACCAGCGTGATTCGACATAGGAGAAGCGCATGAAAAAAACCGAGAGCAGCATCGGAAACCAGACATAGATCGCGATGATCAGCACGCCTTGATGCGGGCGCGGAAAAATCGGCGACGGCAACTGATTGACGATCGCCTGCACTCCCCACAGCATCGTGCCCGCCGCCAGCAGCAGAAACAGCGTGCTGTCGCTTCTCCCGCGCCACAAGCTGAGCGCAATGATGCTGACGCCAAGCAGTGCAGCGCCAATCAGCAGCGGCACCAGATAGTGGAGCAGTCCGTCGCGGATCACCCACCTTTCCATCTCGCTGGGATCACCCACGTAGATCGGACCCAAAAGCCTGGCGGCTCTTGGTTGGTCGTACACGTGCAGCACGATTTCGGTTTGATTGGGCTGCAGCAGGCTCGGAGCAACGCGAAAACTCGGCGCCGCGCGCCAGCTCGAAATCTGAATCGGTCGGGAGTCTTCGTCACCGTTCTGAAATACCGGCGCACTGTTGACAAAGACCGCGATCGGAACGTCGCTGAGCGTGACAAAGATGCCCAGTCCGCGCGTGAGATCGAGTCCCGGCACGGGTTGCAGCGTGAGGCGATACGCGACGATCGGCGCCGCGGCGCTTGTCGACGACCGCTGGTGAGGAAGCGTGACCGGCGGCAATTCGCTGCCGTCGGACGTAAGCGGCGTGGCGACGTCGATACGTACGATCCCGGGCGGCGGCGCATTCGAGCATCCGGCCAACAACGCGACTGATGCCACCACTACCGCGGCGCGCATTTGCCGAGCGAATTTGTGAATTTTCACTGCGAACCGAGTGAGTAACGCTTGCCCGAATCGTGCGACGGAACTAAGTTTCGCCGATGGTCAACGATTCCGCCTCCGGCGAGCAGACGACGCATGCCACTGCCAGCGCTGCGCTGCGGCTGCTGCTGGCCGACGATCACGAGATGGTGCGCATGGCGATGCGTTACGCGCTCGCGCCGTTGTCGGATTCGATCGTATGGCGCGAGGCTGGCGACGCTGTGCAGGTCTATTCGATACTCGATGGCGAGCCCATGCTCGACCTGGCAATCGTCGATCTGCGCATGCCCGGCGCCGACGGCATCGAATGGATTCGTTCGCTGCGCACTCGGTATCCGTCGCTGCCACTCCTGGTGATCTCTGCGACCGAGGATTCGGTGATGGTGCGCGCTCTGATCGGATGCGGGGTCGCCGGCTTCATTCCCAAGTCGGACTCGCCCGCCGTGATTTTGCAGGCAGTTCGCCTGGTGCTGGCGGGGGGCACCTACGCACCGCTGCGGCTGATGTCCGACGGCGCCTCGAGCGCGATCGGCAAGACCGGTGGCGCCGGCCCGACCGTCGCCGGCCTGACGCCGCGTCAGCGTGAAGTTCTCGACCAATTGGCGCGCGGCCTGCCGAACAAACGCATCGCGCGCGAGCTTGGCTTGTCGGAAAGCACGGTCAAGGTTCATCTGCTGGCAATCTATCGCGTGCTGGCGGTGCGCAATCGAACCGAGGCGGTGGTCGCCGCTCAAGCGTATCTCGACATCGAGTCGAAGCGCTAGCATCGCTGCTCCCAGCGGGCATCTTGCGCACCAACCAGTGGTCGCGCCATTAACCGTTCGGAGTAGTCCGCGCGCCGATAGAATCGCGCGCCATGCCTGCGCTGACATTCGGTCGATGAACCCGTTGCAATGACGCTCGCTGTCGTTCGCAGCCGGGGTCTGTCGGGCATGTCCGCGCCCGAAGTCACGGTTGAAGTGCATCTGGCCAACGGGTTGCCCGCATTCACGCTCGTCGGGTTACCCGATACCGAGGTGCGCGAAGCCCGTGAGCGTGTGAGAGCGGCGCTGCAAAACAGCCGCTTTGACTTTCCGATGCGGCGCATCACGGTGAATCTGGCGCCGGCCGATCTGCCAAAGGAATCGGGGCGCTTCGATCTACCGATCGCGCTCGGCATCCTGGCCGCTACGGGACAACTGCCGGCGCGCGTGCTCGACCGCTACGAATTTGCGGGTGAGCTGTCGCTGTCGGGTGAGTTGCGCCCGGTGCGCGGAACATTGGCGATGGCGTATGCCGTCACGCTGGCGTCCGTCGGCGCTGCGAG
>JACCSD010000016.1 GCA_013813185.1 Burkholderiaceae bacterium | reverse complement strand
TCGCCGTGACGACGCTCTTTTGGGGCGCTGGAGCAACGCTGCAATTTATCGTTTTAAAGTGGGCCGAGACGGTGCTCGGTCTCGACCTCGCACGTGCGGCAATTTTGCAGGCCGTCGTTGCCGTTGGCATCACGATAGGCGCGGTGTATGCGGCTGCCACCGTGTCGCTGAAAAAAGCGCTCGACGTGTTGCCGGTCGGCATTGCGATGGGCCTGATCGTGGCCGGTGCCGCTTTCTATTCGCCGGGGATGGCACCCGAGGGCGGGCTTCGCTTCGGCACAATCAACGCCAGTTATTTCCTGTTGATCGCGTGCGGAATTCTGGTGTTGATCGGCATGCTGGCAGGTTACTTTGTCGTGCCGATGAACGCGCTGCTGCAGCACCGCGGTTACGTGCTGCTGTCGGCCGGGCATTCGATCGCCGTCCAGAATTTCAATGAAAACCTGAGCATCCTGGTGATGCTTGGCCTCTATGCAATCCTGGTCTGGCTCGACCTGCGGCTGCAAACCACCATGCTGCTGTTCGGCGTTTTCGTCGCGGTAACGATGCTGCTGGTGCTGCTGCGGCATCGATTCAATCAACGGCAGTTCGATTCGGTGGCGTTGATCGGCGAAGTTTCGCATTGACGGTTCTTAGTCGCAGCGCGCAGGCGGACTTCGCTCGGTTTGGTCGCGGTGCGCAAGCGGCGGGCGGCGCCGCGCTGCCTGGGCGTCGGTCCCGCCGGGACGGCTCTGCGGTACTCGCCGGCCTGGCGAGTACCGCAGTGGTTGCCACTTTAGTGGCCGACGCCGTAGGCGGTGCGGCTGCGCCAGCCGCTGCTGCGCGACGGTGCTAGACGAATCGGACAGCTTTACTTCTGCGCTTCGAGCGGCCGCTGCTTGGCTGCCTCCGCTGGCGTAGGAAGGTATTTCGCGCCATCGGCGTAACGCCAGTCGACCATCAGGCCCTTGCCGTCGCGTACATCGAGCTTGCCGACGTACGCGCCCATCGTCGACTGATGATCGGCCGCGCGGAACTGAGCCGGACCGAACGGCGTCGACCATTGCAAACCACGCAGCGCAGTGATCAACCTTTCGGTATCGACCGACTTCGCTTTGCGGATCGCCTCGAAAATCGCAGTAAAGGTCGCATAACCGACGACCGAACCCAGCCGCGGGTAGTCGTTGTATCGCTTGGAGTACGCATCGAAGAATTTCGAGTGCTCCGGCGTCGAAATCTGATCCCATGGATAGCCGGTGACGATCCAGCCTTTCGGCGTTTCGTCTTTCAACACGTCGAGGTACTCGGGCTCGCCGGAAAGCAAACTAACAACTGGCACTCGCGGAAAAAGCCCGCGCAGGTTGCCTTCGCGCACCAGCCGCGGCAAATCCGCGCCGAACGTGACGTTGAACACCGCATCCGGTCGCGCTGCGATGATCGCCTGCACCGTGCTGGCGGCTTCAAGTTTGCCGAGCGCAGGCCACTGTTCGGCGACGAACTCGACATCGGGGCGCTTGGCCTTCAGCAATTGCTTGAAGTTCGCGACCGCGGACTGGCCGTACTCATAGTTCGGCGCAATGATTGCCCAGCGCTTGGCCGGAAGCTTCGCCGCCTCTTCGACCAGCATCGCAGACTGCATGTAGGTGCTCGGCCGCAGCCGAAACGTGTAGCGATTGCCTTTTTCCCACACCAGCGCGTCGGTCAGCGGTTCGGCGGCAACGAAGACGATCCGGTTGCGCAACGCGAAGTCCGCCACTGCGAGGCCGACATTCGACAGGAACGTGCCGCTGATCAGTGCGACCTTTTCGTTCGTCATCAGCTCGGTGGCGAGCCGGATGGCATCCTCAGGCTTGCCGGCATCATCGCGCGAGATGACTTCGACGCGCCGCCCGAGCAGTCCACCGGCGGCGTTCGCCTCCTCGACCGCGAGCTGCCAGCCCATCCGGTACGGCAGCGTGAACTGCGGAATCGTCGAGTAGCTGTTGATCTCGCCGATCCGAATCGGCGCAGATTGCGCTCGCGTCGCCAGCGGAAGCCCGGCTGCAACGCCGGCCACAGCAGAAGCGACAACAACTTGGCGGCGAGTCGTCATTGCGACACTCTCATTCAGGTGGGAAGGCAAATTGCGACGCTAGAATAGCGGCTTGTGCAACGCAACGCGGCAGTGGAGAACATGGATGACGCACGTCGTCGTCGAATCATGCATCAAGTGCAAGTACACCGACTGTGTCGACGTTTGTCCGGTCGATTGCTTCCGCGAGGGACCCAACATGCTGTCGATCGATCCGGACGAATGCATCGACTGCGCCGTGTGCATTCCCGAGTGCCCGGTTAACGCCATTTACGCCGAAGAAGACGTGCCCGAGGATCAGCGCGACTGGATTCCGCTGAATGTCGAGCTATCGAAGGGGTGGCCGTCGATCACGCGCATGAAGCCGCATCCACCCGATGCCGACGACTGGAAAGACGTTCGCGAAAAGCGCCATCTGCTCGAGCGCTGAATGGGTTTTCACCTAAAGGACCTCAGTGCTTTATCACCTGCATGAGTTGCAGCGCCGTTTCTGGACCCCGCTATCCGTGTGGGCGCAGGCGACCTCGCAAATTTTTTCGAATCCGTACAGCCCGTTTGCCTACACGCCTCTTTCGCGCAGGTTGGCAGCAGGCTACGACCTGTTGTACCGGCTGGGAAAGCACTACGAGAAACCCGAGTTTGGATTGCGCTCGATCGAAATCGACGGCGTCGCGGTATCAGTCTTTGAAGAAGTCGTACTAGAGAAGCCGTTTTGCAGGCTGTTGCATTTCAGGCGCGAGTTGCAATCAAGCGCGGTCAGCAAGTCCGGAAAGCGCCTATCGGACCCAACGGTTTTGGTGGTGGCGCCATTGTCGGGTCATCACGCGACGTTGCTGCGCGATACGGTCCGGACGCTGCTTCCCAATCACGACGTCTACATCACCGACTGGATCAACGCCCGCATGGTGCCGATTGCGGCCGGGCCGTTTCATCTCGACGACTATGTCGACTACGTGGTCGAGTTCATTCAGCTATTGGGCCCGGACGTGCACGTCATTTCCGTGTGTCAGCCGACGGTACCGGTGCTCGCCGCGGTTTCCTTGATGGCCAGCAACAAGGATCCAAAGCTGCCGAAGACGATGACGATGATGGGCGGCCCTATCGACCCGCGCCGCAATCCGACGCAGGTCAACGCGTTGGCGATGCGCAAGAGCCAGCACTGGTTCGAAAACCATGTCATCTTCAAGGTTCCCTCAGCGTACCCGGGCTATTTGCGCAGCGTGTATCCAGGCTTCCTGCAACATGCGGGGTTCGTGGCAATGAACCCGGACCGGCACCTGAAGTCGCACTGGGACTACTACCTTGACCTCGTCAAAGGCGACCAGCTGGACGCCGAAGATCACCGCGCGTTTTACGACGAGTACAACGCGGTGATCGACCTGCCGGCGGAGTATTACCTCGACACGATCAGGATCGTGTTCAAGGAGCACCAGCTTCCGGACGGCAAATGGCGCGTGCGCGGAAAGTTGGTAAAGCCCGAAGACATTCGGTCGGTTGCCTTGTTCACGATCGAAGGCGAGCTCGACGACATTTCGGGCAGCGGCCAGACAGAAGCCGCGCACGCTCTATGCAGGAACATTCCGAAATCGAAGAAGCGTCATTTGACTGCGGAGCGCACCGGACACTACGGCATCTTCAGCGGCCGCCGCTGGCGCGCCAACATCGCACCGGAGATCGCAAAATTCATTCGGGCCAACGTTTAGAGACAGACTGCGCGTCGTTGGCGGATCGAGTCGACGCCGTGTTGCCGCAAACGCAGTGCACGAAGTGCGGCTACGAAGGGTGCCGCCCGTACGCCGAAGCGATCGCGGCCGGCGAAGCCGAGATCAATCAGTGTCCTCCGGGAGGCGCAGCCGGCATCGAAGCCCTCGCGCAACTGCTGCAGCGAGTACCGCTGCCACTCAATCCTGAGAACGGCGTCGAGCGCCCGTTGACGGTAGCCGTTATCGACGAAAGCCGCTGCATCGGCTGCATGCTGTGCATCCCCGCCTGTCCGGTGGACGCGATCCTGGGCAGCGCAAAGCGGATGCATTCGGTGATCGCATCGCATTGCACCGGATGCGACTTGTGCCTGCCGCCGTGCCCGATGGATTGTATTTCGATGGTTCCGGTGACACCTGCTCGGGCGTGGACTGCGGCAGATAGAGACGCTGCGCGCGCGCGACATGCCGTACGACGCGTTCGGCTGCAGCGCGCGGCGATGCCGCCGTCGGTACCCACGCACAATCAGCGATCCACAGCGGTAGCTGCCGCCATCGCGCGAGCGCGGCAGCGACAGCGCGGTACTGCGCAGCAATGAATCCGGCGAAGCGTCGTGCAATCTACGAGACACTCAGGGCGCTGAATCCAACTCCGACGACCGAGCTTTTGTATACGACTCCGTTTGAGTTGCTGATCGCCGTCGTTCTGTCCGCGCAGGCGACCGACAAGGGCGTGAATGCCGCCACGCGCGTGCTGTTCAAGATCGCAAATACCCCGCGATCACTGCTCAAGCTCGGTGAAGAAAAGCTGTCCGGCTACATCCACTCGACCGGTTTCTATCGGGCGAAGGCGCGCAACGTCATCAAGCTTTCGCAGGCTCTGGTCGACCAACACGGAGGTGACGTTCCGCGCAACCGTGAAGCGCTCGAGTCGCTGCCGGGTGTCGGGCGAAAAACAGCAAACGTGGTGCTGAATACGGTGTTCGGAGAGCCGACGATCGCCGTCGATACGCACGTGTTTCGCGTCGCCAACCGCACCAATCTGGCGCCGGGTGAAGACCCTGAACAAGTCGAGCGCCGCTTGTTGAAGTTCACGCCGGACGAGTTCAAGACCAATGCGCACCACTGGCTGATACTGCACGGCCGCTACATCTGCAAAGCTCGGGTGCCCGAGTGCTGGCGCTGTCCCATCGTGCAGTGGTGCGAATATCGGCACAAGACGCCGGCGCCCTAGCTAGCGATGTTCAATCCGTCGAAAGACGATGTTCGCCGATTCTTCTGCGACACGTGGCGCAAGCACCGCGACGGGTCCGTGCTGGCACCGTTGGAATCAGTCGCGCTCGACTGGATGCTGAAACATCCCGAATACCACGGCGACTTCGATGACCTGGACACCGCGCTCGCACGCGACTATGAGGTTGAAGATGGACGCACCAATCCCTTTTTGCACATGTCGATGCATCTGGCGATCGCGGAGCAACTTTCAATAGACCAGCCGCCCGGGGTACGCGCCGTATTCCGGCAACTCGCTGCGCGGCGCGGCGACGAACACGCGGCGATGCACGACGTCATGGAATGCCTCGGTGAAGCGGTATGGAGCGCGCAACGTGCAGGTCAAGCTCTGCCCGCTGACGAAATGAGCGCGCGCTATTTGGACTGCCTGAAGCGGCGCGCCAGCGACATCTAACGCGTCTGGTTGCTTAAAGGTCCCGACAGTGCGGAGAGATAAGCCGACACATTGCGAATATCGTCACGCGTCAGCGGTTTCGCGATGCCGTTCATGATCGGATTCTTACGGGCTCCGCTTTTGTAATCGCGCAGGACCTTTTCAAGGTAGTCCTGATACTGGCCCGCGAGTTTCGGATAGGTCGGGTCGATCCCCGTCACGAAGTCTTTGCCATGGCACGCCGCGCACTGCTGCTGCGCGAGTTCTTCGCCCTTTTTTGCATCTTGCGCGGCCGCCGGCATTGCAGTGACGAGAAAACCAGCGAGAAGCAACGTGCACTTCATATTGATGCCGCTCATTTCGCAGCCGCCACGACTGCCTTGGCCCCGCGTGCCGCGTAATACTCAGCCACCGCGGAAATCTGCTGGTCCGTCAGCCCCTTCGCCACCGCCGTCATCGATGGATGATTGCGGGCTCCCTGCCGGTAAGCCTTCAATGCGGCCTCGAGGTACTGCTGACTCTGGCCACCGATCTTCGGTACCCGATATACATACGGAAACGAAGCCTGATACCCAGGTATTGCGTGACAGCCGATGCACATAGACACCGGAGTTTCAGCGGACGCTGGCGCCACAGGCGGTGCAGCCTTACTGTCTTGCGCGATTGCGGGCGATGTCAGCGCAACCGCGATGCCGAACAGCAGGAATGAACAAAACTTCATTTCGTCGTGGGACTCGTGCTTAAGCTGCGCGCGATTGTAGCGGAGTGATTGTGCGGCAACCAAGCGCGGCTTACTCCGTGGGTATACTCATTTCACTCGCTTACTTCTCCCGTTTTTGTGCCCATGCAGCGCTTCGAAGGGTCCGACACCTACGTCGCGACCGATGATCTAAAGCTTGCCGTCAACGCCGCATTGATTTTGCAACGGCCGCTGTTGATCAAGGGCGAGCCTGGCACCGGCAAGACGATGCTGGCCGAAGAAGTGGCGCGTGCGCTCGGTATGCCGTTGCTGGCGTGGCACATCAAGTCGACCACCAAAGCGCAGCAAGGGCTGTACGAGTACGACGCGGTATCGCGTCTGCGCGACTCTCAACTCGGCGATGCTCGCGTGCAGGACATTCAGAACTACATCGTCAAGGGCGTGCTGTGGCAGGCGTTCGAAGCCGAGCGGCAAACGGTGCTGCTGATCGACGAGATCGACAAGGCCGATATCGAATTTCCTAATGACCTGCTGCGCGAGCTCGACCGGATGGAATTTTTCGTCTACGAAACGCGGCAGACGGTGCAGGCGCGGCATCGGCCGCTGGTGGTGATCACGTCGAACAACGAAAAGGAATTGCCCGACGCGTTCCTGCGACGCTGCTTTTTTCACTACATCAAGTTTCCTGATAAAGAGACCATGCAGGCGATCGTCGACGTTCATTTCCCGAAGCTGCGCAAGGATCTGCTGCAAAGCGCGCTCGCGGTGTTCTTCGGCACGCGCGATCTGCCGGGCCTGAAGAAGAAGCCGTCGACGTCCGAATTGCTCGATTGGCTGAAGCTGCTGGTCGCTGAACAGATTCCGGCCGACGCGCTGCGCTCGAAGGACGAGAAACTGGTGGTTCCGCCGCTGGCCGGTGCGCTGTTGAAGAACGAGCAGGACATGCACCTGTTCGAGCGGCTCGTGTTCATGGCGCGCCAGAATCGCTAACACTGCCGTTGATGATCACAACCACGCCGGTAACGCTGGAAGGACACGGCGTTCGGTTAGAGCCGCTGTCAGTCGAACACGAAGACGGCCTGGCCACCGCCGCCACGGATGGGCAACTATGGAAGCTCTGGTTTACCTCGGTACCCGAGCCATCGGGTACGCGCGGCTACATCGACTCTGCGCTCGAGGGACAACGCGCCGGTCACATGCTGCCGTGGGCAGTACGCGACCTCGCCACCAACACCATCGCGGGCAGCACGCGCTATCACGATATCGTGCCGGCAGCCGATCGGGTCGAGATCGGATACACGTGGTACTCGCAGCGTTGCCAGAGAACCGGCGTCAACACGGCGTGCAAGTTGCTGCTATTGACGCATGCTTTCGAAACACTGGCCTGTGCAGTCGTCGGCCTGCGCACCGATAACTTCAACTTCAAGTCGCAGCGCGCCATCGAGGCGCTTGGCGCAAAGAAGGATGGTGTCATCCGCCATCATCATCAGCGCCGGGACGGTACCGTCCGCGACACCGTGATCTACAGCATCGTTGCGGCCGAATGGCCCGACGTGAAGCGACACCTGCAGCTACGGCTAGCGCGTCACGATTCGTAACAGTCATGCTGATCGACTTCTTCTTTCATCTGCGGCAGGCGAAGCTGAAGGTTTCGATCAACGAGTTACTCACGCTGCTCGACGCGTTGAAGAAGGACGTGATCGGCCCCTCGATCAACGACTTCTATTACTTGTCGCGCGCAACACTGGTCAAGGATGAGACACAGTTCGACCGCTTCGATCGCGCCTTCGGCGAATACTTTCACGGCGTGCAGACCGCGATCGACTTTACAAAAGAAATTCCGGACGATTGGTTCAAGCAAATGCTCGCGCGTACTTTCTCGCCGGAAGAGATGGCGAAGCTCGAAAAGCTCGGCTGGGACAAGCTGATGGACGAGTTTCGCAAGCGGCTCGAAGAGCAGGATGGCGCGCACCACGGTGGCAGCAAGTGGATCGGTTCCGGTGGCACGTCACCGTTCGGCCACGGCGGGGTGCACCCCGAAGGAATTCGCATCGGCGGCGCATCACAGAAGGCTAGATCCATGGGCGGCAAGTCGGCCGTCAAGGTGTGGGAGATGCGCGGCTTCCGCGATTACGACGATTCGGTCGAAATCGGCACCCGCAACATCAAGGTCGCTCTACGGCGGCTGCGCCGGTTCGCGCGCGAAGGCGCCGAGCTCGAGCTCGACATGCACGACACGATTGAATCCACCGCAAAAAATGCCGGCTGGCTTGATCTAAAGCTCGTGCCCGAGCGGCACAACACCGTCAAGGTTTTAATGCTGCTCGATGTCGGCGGCACGATGGACGAGCACATCAAGCGCACCGAAGAGCTGTTTTCGGCTGCGAAAAGCGAGTTCAAGCACCTCGAGTTTTATTACTTTCATAACTGCGTATACGAATTTTTGTGGCGCAATAACCGGCGCCGCTACACCGAGCGTCACGCGACGTGGGACGTTCTGCGCAAGTATCCGCACGACTGGAAGCTGATTTTTGTCGGCGATGCGACGATGAGCCCGTACGAAGTGCTGCAACCCGGCGGCTCGGTCGAATACAACAACGACGAGGCTGGCGCGGTGTGGCTTCAGCGGCTGTTCTCGACGTTTCCGAAGTCGGTGTGG
>JACCSD010000375.1 GCA_013813185.1 Burkholderiaceae bacterium | reverse complement strand
GCAACCGTGCTCGAGACGCTCGACGCCGGCGCGCATATTGTTGCCGGCGACGATTTGTACGGCGGCACGTATCGCCTGTTCGAGCGCGTGCGCAAGCGCAGTGCGGGGCATGAGTTCACGTTTGTCGACATGTCGAACTTCGAACAACTATCCGCGGCGCTGCGTCCCGAGACCAAGATGGTCTGGGTCGAAACGCCCAGCAATCCGATGTTGAAGCTCGCCGACCTCGCAGCGATTGCCGCGCTTTGCCGCGAGCGCCAGATCGTCGCGGTTGCGGATAACACGTTTGCCAGCCCGTGGGTTCAGCGCCCGTTGCAGTTCGGCTTCGACGTGGTCGTGCATTCGACCACGAAGTACCTGAATGGGCACTCGGACATCATCGGCGGGATCGCGGTCGTTGGCGGTGAGGAACGGATTGCCCCGATGCGCGAGCAACTCGGCTTTTTGCAGAACGCGGTCGGTGCAATCGCCGGGCCGTTCGACAGCTTCCTGACCCTGCGCGGAATCAAGACGCTCGCGCTGCGCATGCAACGGCATTGCGAGAACGCGCTCGCGCTGGCGCAGTGGCTCGAAGCGCAGCCCAACGTGAAGCGAGTCCGCTATCCGGGCCTGCCCTCGCATCCGCAGCACGGGTTGGCAAAAAAACAGATGCATGGCTACGGCGGCATGATCTCGATCGACCTCGACACCGACCTCGCCGGCACGCGCCGCTTTCTCGAACGCTGCGAGATCTTCGCCCTCGCAGAAAGCCTCGGCGGCGTCGAGAGCCTGATCGAGCACCCGGCGATCATGACCCACGCCACGATTCCGCCGCCGCAACGCGCCGCACTCGGCATCAGCGACACTCTGGTGCGGCTATCGGTCGGAGTCGAGAGCGTCGACGACCTGCAGCGCGACCTGTCGCGGGCGCTCGCTGCAATCTAGCGCTGGGTAAGCCGAATGCGCGGATCAACGCTCGTCGTGCGGCGTCAATGTGAAGTGCCGTAGCCCTCGATCCATGACCTCCTCTTCCGATTGGCTTGCAGCGGCACGCGCGCAGTGGCGTTGGCGAGGCGAGGACCGGCCGCCATTTGCCGTCGAGCCCACGCACGGCCAGGAATCGGTGTGGGACTTCCCGCGGCCGCCCCGCATTGCGCTCGACACGCGCGAAGTGATCGTGCGCTGGGGCACGGGTGAGAACATGCGGGAGATCGCGCGCACCCGCCGCGCGGTTCGTGTGCTCGAAACTTCGCACCCGCCCAGTTTCTATCTGCCGTGGGACGATGTGGCGCGGAGTTTTTTGCAGCCCGCGCCGGGCGAATCGTTTTGCGAGTGGAAGGGACCCGCGCGTTACTGGACGTTGATCGACGGTGAGCGCCGTCTGCCGCGCGTCGCGTGGAGTTACCCGGGACCGCTGGCCGGCGCCGAAGCGCTGGCAACGTGCATCGCGTTTTACCCTGCTGAACTCGACTGCCGCGTCGACGGCGCAGCGGTGCAACCGCAACCCGGCGGCTTCTATGGCGGATGGATCACGCCGGAACTAGTCGGGCCGTTCAAAGGCGAACGCGGCAGCGAAGGGTGGTGAGCTAACCCCCGCAGTGGCACAGCGTTCGCGTCACGCCGGCTTCGCTTGCGGTTCTGCCAGCAGGGTCAGTCGCGCGAGCACAGCGTCCGGAATCTCGACGCCGTCACGCAGCGCTTGTTGCTGAAGACGCACACGCCGCTCTCCCGGCAATCGCACCTCGGCATCGGCGCTCATCGCCTCGATCAATGCTTCAACGCGTGAGAGATAAACGTCGGTGCCGGCGAGGGCAGCCGGGTCGATCACCAGGAAAGCCTGGCCAAGCCGTGGCTGATTGCCTTCGTCAACAAAGAACGAGTCGGCTTCGAATCCAAAATGCGCGCCGGTCAGCGCCGTGCACAGCAGTTCGACGACAAGCGCCAGCATCGCGCCCTTGACGCCGCCGGCCGGAAGCATCATGCCGTCCAGCGCTGCTTTGGCATCTGTCGTGGGGCGCCCGTCGCGATCGAGCGCCCACCCTGCCGGAATAGCCTTGCCTTGCTGCGCGGCGATCATGACTTTGCCGCGCGCGGCCTCCGACAACGACAGATCAATCGTCAGAGGCGGCGCATCGCGGCGCGGGAAGAGGGCTGCAATCGGATTGGTTCCGAACAGCGCGCGTTTGCCGCTCCACGCCGGCATTGCGGCCGGAGAGTTGCCGAACGCAAGGCCGACCATCGTGTGTTCTTCAACTTGGGCGAGGTGATAAGCCGCCACGCCAAAGTGATGGCTGTTGGTGACCGCCGCAAAGCCGATGCCGAGCGCCGCAGCGCGCGCTATCGCCTCGTTGACCGCCAGCGCGCACGCCGGAAACGCCAACCCATTTTCGGCATCGATTAAACATGCGGCCGGTTTCTCGCGCGCGATGCGCGCCGTGGCGCGCCCGTTCGCACGGCCATTGTTCAGATGCGCCACGTACTGCGCGACTCGAGCGACACCGTGCGAGGCCAGACCCTGCGCGTCGGCCGTCATCAATGCGTGCGCGGTGGATGCCGCCATAGCATCGGTCGCTCCCGCGTGGAGAAGCGCCCGCCGTGCGAGAGATTCAAGCCGCTGCAGCGAAACAACGGTCATCGTGATCGCAGTGCAAGCAACGACGTGGCTACTCGCTGCGCGATCAGCGCGCTGACGCGCGCATTCGCCTCCGCCGTGACGCCCGCAACGTGCGGGGTAAGGATCAGGTTCGGAACGTCAGCCCAAGCAGCGCTTGCTGCAAGCGGCTCGTGCTCGAACACATCGAGGGCCGCACCGCCCAGCGCGCCGGAGCGCAAGGCGTCGATCACCGCGCCTTCGTCGACGATGCCGCCGCGCGCAGTGTTGATCACCATTGCGCCGCGCTTCATCAACGCAATACGGGAAGCGTTCAACATTCCGCGTGTCTGCGCGCTCAGCGGCACGTGCAGCGAGACGACATCCGCTTCCGCAAGGAGCGCCTCGAGGCTTCGACACGCGACGCCATGCTCGCGCCACACGGCGTCAGCGGCCGCGACCAGCGGATCGTGCGCGATGACCTGCATGCCGAGGTTCTGCGCCAGCCGCGCAGTCACGCGGCCGATCGAGCCGAACCCGATCAGTGCGAGTGTCTTGCCGCGGATCTCGCGACCTTGCGAGAGCTGGGCACGCGGCCAACGGCCGGCAGCGACATCAACCGTGGAGCCGTAAACGCCGCGCAACAGCATCATCGCCGTAGTGACAACGTACTCGGCGACCGACACCGCATTGGCGCCGGTCGCGGCGATGACTTCGATGCCACGCGCGGAGCACGCCGCCGTGTCTATGTTGTCGAGGCCGACACCGAGCCGGCCCACGACTTTCAATTCAGGCGCACTCGCAATGAATGCCGCATCGACCTGCGTTCGATTGCGCACGATCAATGCAGCAGCGCCTTGCATGGCCGCATGCAAGTCTGCCGGGCGATCGACCAGTGTCGGCTCGTGCTGAACGTCGAACTCCGCTCGCAGAGACTCAACCGCAGCTTCGTCCATGAACTCGCTGATCACGATCATGGTTGCAACAGCGTTTCGCCGGGTTTGACACGCGAAAACCGTACCGGCTGTTCGCCGAGTTGAAACTCGCCGCGTTGCGACTCACCTCCCCACCGTACCGTGACGTACGAAGAATCGTCGAGAGGGCCACACTGCGGAAAGTCCTCGCGAAAATGCGCCCCGCGCGACTCCTCGCGCCTGGCCGCGGCGCTCTGGATTGATCGGCTGACGAGAATCAGATTGGACATGTTCAGCCAATCGTGCCACGTCAGATTGAACGCCCGCTCCTGGCTCGCCATTCCGATCGTGCTCAGTTGCTCGTCGAGCTCGTTCAAACGCCGGGCCGAGCGCGTGAGTCCCGCGGCGTCGCGCACGATCCCGACGTCTTCCCACATGCATTCGAGCAATGCTTCGCGAATTGCTTCGACGTCGCCGGGGGGTAGGTTGAACGGCTTCTCGGCAAACGCGATCGCTTCCCGCAATGCTGCTTCATCAGGCGCACGCCAGGTGCCTTCGGCACGCACCCACGCCGCCATCGTGTCGCCCGCGATGCCACCGAACACGGTCGAGTTGGCCACGCCGTTACCGCCGAGACGGTTGGCGCCGTGCACTCCGCCGGTGTCTTCGCCGGCGGCAAACAATCCAGGCAGCGATGTGCTGCAGTCACCGTTGAACAGCACGCCGCCCATCATGTAATGGGCGGTCGGCACCACTTCGACCATGCCGCCGGCCAGATCGAAACCGCAATCGGCGCAGCGTTCGACCATGCCCTTGAACGCCGCGCGCACTTTGTCGGCACCAAGATGTTTCAGCGTTAGATACACGCCGCCGTTCGGCGTCGTGTTGCCGGCTCGCATCTCGGCGAAGATCGCACGCGACACGATGTCGCGCGTCGCGCGCTCGGCGCGCGCGTCGTGCTGCTGCATGAAGCGCTCACGCGCACCGTTCAGCAGGTAGCCGCCGGCGCCGCGCAGCCCTTCTTCCAGTACGGTGCCGGTCATACGAGTGTCGCTACCGGCAAGCAAGCCGGTCGGATGAAACTGCACCATCTCCATATCGCGCAGCGTGAGGCCCGCGCGCAGCGCCATCGCCAGTCCGTCGCAACTCTTGTCGCCCGACGGCGTGTGATATTTGTACATCGTCGGTCCGCCGCCGGTCGCGAGCAGTACCGCACGCGCTTGCTCGAATACGTACTCGCCGGTGCGCATATCGATATGCAGCACGCCGGCAATCGCATCGCCGCTCGGCGTCTTGATCAGCTCAATCGCACGATGCTCTTCCAGCCGCTCGATATCGCGTGCCCAGACCTGCTCGGCAAGCCGGTTGATGATCTCGATACCGGTCAGATCGCCTTTGTGAACGGTGCGATCGAACGTCTGCCCCGCGAACGCTTTTTGATGGATCGTGCCGTCCGCATTGCGATCGAACAGGCAGCCGAGCTCGTTCTCGAGTTCACGCACGCGCTCGAGCGCGGTCGACACCAGGGTCCACGCCAGATCCTGATCGGAAAGCCACGCACCGCCTTCGATCGTGTCCATGAAATGCCGCTCGATCGAATCGTCGGCGGCGAGCGCAACGTTGTAGCCGCCCTGAACCATGCGCGTGCATCCGCATTTGCCGAGCAATCCCTTGACAGCGACCGTGACCGACAACTCGGGCGCCGCCTGCTTAGCGTGCAAGGCGGCAAACAGACCCGCGCCACCGGACCCGAGAATCAGGATATCGGTTTGCAGCCTTCGCAAGCTAGAACCCGGCATCCATCGTATTAGGCTTTGACGCCGAGTGAACGCAGCACACCCGCGCGCCGCGTCTGTGCATCGCTCGCTACCGAGTCGTACAGGCTTGCCCCGTGGCTGTCCATGGCGACCAGCAGCGGACCGAAGTCACGAATCGCAAAGCGCCACAGCGATTCGGGATTCAGATCGTCGAGGTCGACATCTTCGATGCGCTCGATCCACGTGGTTTCGAGTGCGGCAGCACCGCCGACAATCGCAAGGTAAGCGCCGCCTAGTTCAGAGAATGCAGCGAGCGTTTTTTCTTCCATGCCGCCCTTGCCGATGATGATGCGCACGCCCTGCGCCGACATCAGGTCGCGCGTGAATCGCTCCATCCGCGCCGACGTCGTCGTTCCGACACACAGCGGTGCATAGCCGGCGGGATGCTCGGCCGAGCGCGGGACTTGCTTGACGTTGGGCGCGGTGTGTATCACCGCGTGTCCGCGCAGATCGAAGCGTGTCGTGCGGCCCCGATCGAATAGATGAATCAAGGTCGCATCCCGCAGGCCGAACAGCGTCTTCTGCAAGGTGACGGTGTCGTTCACACGCAGCGAGCGCGCCTGCTGCTCGGTGATTGGCATCGCAAGCTCGTGATGCGCCATTGATCAGAAGCCGTATTCGACGCCGCGCGCACTGAACGTGGCACGCGCACGCCGGGCGGAGTGACATTGCATGTTGACCGCCACCGGATTCATCGTGATGTGCGTCGCCGCGAGCTCGACGTGCACCGCAAAGGCGGTGCTGTCGCCGCCGAGTCCCTGCGGCCCGACGCCGAGGGAATTCACGGCGCTGCTCAGCGCGACCTCGAGCTTCGCTCCCTCGGGATCGGCGCACGCCGAGCCCAGCGCCCGCACGGCGGCGCGCTTGGCCAGATGCACGCACAAATCCGCCGTGCCGCCGATGCCAACACCGACGATCGTCGGCGGGCACGTCTTTCCGCCGGCGCTCAGCACGCAGTCGATGACGAAAGTCTTGATTACATCGACGCCGTCCGCCGGAATCGCCATCTTCAGAAATGAGTTGTTTTCCGAACCCGATCCCTTGGGAATCATTTCGATCGACAACTCGTCGCTCGCATCGAAATCGAAATGGATCACGGGCACCCCGGGCCCACACGACGTTTGCTCGTTGATCCGGGTGATCGGGTGCACGATCGACGAACGAAACGGAAGCTCGCGCGTAGCGCGCTCGCAGCCGCGCCTTATCGCTTGCTTCAGCTGCGCGCCGTCGACCGCAACGCCGCGGCCGATCGTCACGTTGTAGATCGGTATTCCGGTGTCCTGGCACAGCAGGTTATCGGTGCGCTCGGCGACCGCGATGTTCGTCACCATCGTGCCCAGCACGCGTTGTGCGGTTGACGCGGTTTCAGTCGCCGACAGCCGCGCGAATCCCGCCTTGATATCGGGCGGCAGCTGCTTCAACGCCCGTACGTACAGCTCTTTTGCAGCCGTCTCGACTTGTGCGATATCGATTTTCAACATCACGCAGCGCGCGCTCCGCGCTGTAGCAAACCGGCATCTGACCCCGACCTGCGCATGCGCCAGCCTTGTAACAGCCAGACTAGCAGCGCGATGGCGAGTCCGGGGATGTAGAACCAGTGTGCGCTGATGCGATCAGTTGGCAGCTTGACCGCGACGATCTCGAAGCCCTGCTCGATTCTCGCCTTGGCTGCCCGGCTGCCGAACTGTACTGCGCCGACCTGCAATTGTTCGCCCAGGCCGCTGACCGTCAGTCCGGCTTCTGTCAACCGCCGGCGTGCATCAACCAGCGCGTTACCTCCGCCGCTCCCCGCCCCTTTGGGACCCAGTTGCACCGCCACGGTTTTGCGGCGATCGGCCCCTTCGAGCGAAACGCCCTGAATGACGAGCACGAGCCGATCTCCGTCATCAAGCTGATTGACGACTTCATAGAAGCGCGAAGCGGGCGCGTCGGTGTACTCGGGCGCGATGCGATCGGCAAACCAGTCGGGCCGGAACAGCACGAACGTGGCTGCCAGCAGCAGTACGATTTCCCACCAGCGGCACTTGATGCGAAACCAGCCGAGCGTGGCGGCGGCAAAGAGCAGCGATGCGATCGTCGCCGAGGCAGCCACCAGCAGCGCCTCGCCCCAGCCGTGGATGTCGATCAGCAACAGTGCCGGATTGAATATCCAGATGAAAGGCAGCAGCACCGTGCGTGCGGCATACACCGA
>JACCSD010000361.1 GCA_013813185.1 Burkholderiaceae bacterium | reverse complement strand
CTTGACGCGTCCCTTGACCGATGCGCGCATCGGCCTCGAAGTGATGGACACGCAGGCAGCCTGCCGTACCTACAACATACTGGTGGCCGAAAGCCGCAAGGTCGCGGCCGCGTTGTTTGTTGAACTGAGCGTCGAAACCTAACGCCCGAACTCCGATGCCAGTTGCACTAGACAGCATGGTCCCTGATTTCACGGCGGCGTCCACCGGCGGCGACTTCACGTTGTCCGCGCAACGCGGCAAGACTGTCGTCCTGTACTTTTATCCGAAAGACAACACGCCCGGCTGCACGACCGAAGGCTCGGATTTTGGCAACGCCACTTCAAAATTCGCGCGGGCAAACGCGACAGTCGCTGGCGTATCGCGCGACACGCTGAAGTCGCATGAAAGCTTTAAAGCCAAGATGAAGTTTCCGTTCGAGCTGATCTCCGATCCGGACGAAGCGCTGTGCGAGCTGTTCGGCGTGATGAAGATGAAGAACATGTACGGCCGCCAGGTGCGCGGCGTCGAACGCAGCACGTTCGTGATCGACGGCGCCGGCAAGCTGCGCAAAGAGTGGCGCGGTGTCAAGGTGCCGAACCACGTCGATCAGGTTCTTGCGTTCGTGCAATCTCTCGCTTGATGTTTGTTCCTTCGAAATTCCCTTCGACCGATCGATCGCCCCGCTGATGCCACTTCCGAAAGCACCGACCAAACCCGCCACCGTATTGACGTCGATTTCGGCGGAGCCCGCACGCGAGCCTCCCCCGGCAGAGCGCCCGCATCACGCGGTCGTGCCCATCGCACCGATGGTGCGTGCGCCGCACGCACCTCTACCGGCGCCCACCCGGCCGAGCCCGTCGGCGCGGCTCGCGGTGGTCGAATCTAAACCGCAGCCCACTAAGGCAACCAAGAGGCTGCGATCGACAGGCGCGCCCACATTGTTCGTATTGGACACGAACGTGCTGCTGCACGACCCGACGAGCCTGTTCCGCTTCGAAGAGCACGACGTGTTCTTGCCGATGATGACGCTGGAGGAGCTCGACTCGCACAAGAAAGGAATGTCGGAAGTCGCACGTAGCGCGCGCCAGGTGTCGCGCACGCTCGACTCGTTGGTCGCCGCCACCAAGACGCCGATCGAAGAAGGGATTCCGCTGTCCGCGCTCGGCAACAAGGACGCCTCGGGCCGCTTGATCTTTCAAACGCAGGCCGTCGCCGGCACGCTGCCCGACAGCCTGCCCGCAGGAAAGGCGGATAACCAGATTCTCGGCGTTGTTCGAGCCCTAAAGAATCTGCAGACGACCCGCGATGTCGTGCTGGTGTCCAAAGACATCAACATGCGCGTCAAGGCGCGCGTGCTCGGCTTGCAGGCAGAGGATTACACCAACGACAAGGTGCTCGAAGACACCGATCTGCTTTACACGGGGGTAATGCAGCTGCCCGCCAGCTTCTGGGACAAGAACGGCAAGGGAATGGAGTCGTGGCAACACGGCGGCTTCACTTACTACCGGATCAACGGGCCGATCGTCGCGGGTTTGCTGGTCAATCAGTTCGTGTATTTGGAAAACGGCACGACGTTCTACGCGCAAGTGCGCGAGATCCGCGGCAAGTCGGCGGAGCTGCGCGTTCTGCGCGATTACACGCACGCGAAGAACGCGGTGTGGGGAGTGACCGCGCGCAATCGCGAGCAGAGCTTCGCGCTGAATCTGCTGATGGATCCCGAATGCGATTTCGTCACGCTGATCGGGCAGGCGGGTACCGGCAAGACACTGCTTGCGTTGGCAGCCGGCTTATCGCAGACGCTGGAGACCAAGCGCTTCTCGGAGATCATCGTCACGCGAGCCACGGTACCGGTCGGCGATGACATCGGTTTCCTACCGGGCACTGAAGAAGAAAAGATGGCCCCGTGGATGGGCGCTCTCGAAGACAACCTCGAAGTGCTGAACAAGACCGATGACAACGCCGGCGAATGGGGCCGGGCAGCGACCAACGATCTGATCCGCACCCGCATCCGCATCAAGTCGCTCAACTTCATGCGCGGACGGACGTTCATCAGCAAGTATCTGATCATCGACGAAGCGCAGAACCTGACGCCAAAGCAGATGAAGACGCTCGTTACGCGAGCGGGCCCAGGCACCAAGGTCATTTGCCTGGGCAACATCGCGCAGATCGACACGCCTTACTTGACCGAAGGATCTTCGGGACTGACCTATGTGGTCGATCGCTTCAAGGGCTGGCTGCACTCCGGGCACGTGACTTTGCAGCGCGGCGAGCGCTCGCGGCTGGCCGACTACGCGGCCGAGATCCTCTAGCGCTTCAGCTCAGCCTTGCACGATCGCCCGGCAGCGTTTGCGATCGAGCCGCCGATCGAGCCGATGCTCGCCAAGCTGGCGGACACGCTGCCGACCGGGTCGTATCTATTCGAACCGAAGTGGGACGGATTTCGCGCGATCGTTTTTCGCAGTGCATCGGACGTGTTCATTCAAAGCCGCGATCTGCGGCCGCTCGATCGCTACTTTCCGGACTTGCATGACACGTTGCTCGCAAGGCTTCCGGCCGGCTGCGTCATCGACGGCGAGATCGTGATCGCGGCAGCGCACGGATTGGATTTCGATGCGCTGCAGCTGCGTCTGCATCCCGCGGCCTCGCGCGTTGCCAAGCTGGCAGAAGAAACACCGGCGTCGTTCGTCGCATTCGACGTGCTCGCGCTCGATGGCCGCAGCGTGATGTCCGCGGCGCAAACAGAACGACGGGCGCTGTTGGAGCAACAATTCGCAGAGGTCGAGCCACCGGTCTACCTGACGCCAATGACGCGCGAGACGTCGGTCGCCTCGCAATGGTTGCAGCGCTTCGAAGGAGCCGGGCTCGACGGCGTGATCGCGAAGCCTGCCGACATTCCCTACCAGCCGGGCAAGCGCTTGCTGATCAAGATCAAGCACGCTCGTACCGTGGACTGCGTCGTTGCCGGCTTTCGCTGGCACAAAAGCGGCAGCGATACGGTGGGCTCGTTGCTGCTTGGCCTGTATGACGATCGTGGCGTTCTGCAACACGTCGGCGTCACGTCGTCGTTCACGATGGCGATGCGCAAACAGCTTGCGATCGATCTTGCGCCGCTACGAAACAACGCCGTTCAAGATCATCCGTGGCGCGACTGGGCCAGTGCTGGCGAGGACTCGACTCGCATGCCTGGCGCACAGAGCCGCTGGAGCGCGGGGAAGAATCTCTCGTGGGAGCCGCTGCGGATCGAGCGCGTGTGCGAGGTCAAATACGACCATCTGCAGGGTGACCGCTTTCGCCACGCCGCCGTTTTCTTGCGCTGGCGCCCTGACAAGTCGCCGGGCGATTGCCGCTATGACCAGCTCGAGGTCACGACGCCTTACGAGCTCGAGAAGGTTTTCGGCGCGGCACGTCTTCAGCGTTAGCGGGTATCGCTTCGTCGGGCGCGTCGTCGGGATCGAGCGACTCCTGCCCCGGCCTCAGCAGCGTGGGCACATTCTGCAGATTGACGCGTATCCGAGTCCAGGTCGACGACCGGCCTCGCATCGCATCGACCAACACGTCGGCAGGCGCGAGATGCGCGGCAGCCTCCGGATGACGCGCCTTCCAGCGCTCGACTCCCGCGAGCGCATCGTCCTTGCGCTGCGCGCGCGCAATCTCGATCAGCGGATGCTTCGTCGCCCGGCGTGACGGCTGCACGCGCAGCGGCTCTCCCGGCTGTTTTTTGTATTGCGGCGGCCAGGGCGCATCGCCAAGGCCGTCGCGCTCTTGACGTGCGGACAGTTCGAGCAAGCGCTCGAGCGAGCCTGCCTGTTGATCGATGCCCTGGTGCAGGTCGCCGACGCGAGCGAACCGCGCCGGCATCGTTGCAAGCGTGAAATCGCCGGGCTCACAGGTGTCCACGTCGTCCCACGCGATCGGAGCAGACACACGCGCGTCGGCCGTCGGCCGCACCGAGTATGCGGCAGCCACCGTCCGGTCTTTTGCATTCTGGTTGTAGTCGATGAAAACACCGTGGCGCTCTTCCTTCCACCACTTGCTCGTTGCCAGTGCCGGCGCGCGCCGCTCTACTTCGCGCGCCAGCGCCAGCGCCGCTCGCCGCACTTCATCGAACGTCCAGCGTTGCTCGATACGCACATACACGTGCATTCCGCGCGAGCCCGACGTCTTTGGCCAGCCGATAAGCCCAAAGTCGGTCAGGCACTCCTGCACCACACGCGCCACGTCTCGAATCTGGGTCCAGGCGATGCCGGGTACCGGGTCGAGATCGACCCGCAGCTCGTCGGGATGATCGAGATCATCCGCGCGCACCGGGTGCGGATGCAGCTCGAGGCACGCGAGGTTTGCCATCCAGGCGAGCGTCGCCGCGTCGCGCGGCACCACTTCTTCTGCCTCGCGCCCCGAGGGAAAGCGCAGGGTCACGACCTCGATCCATGCGGGACGCGACGCCGGGGCGCGCTTCTGAAAAAAGAACTCGTCGGCAATGCCGTTCGGATAGCGCACCAGAACGTTGGGCCGTCCGCCAGCGGCGCGCAGCGCTCCCTCCGAAACTGCGAGGTAGTAGTGCACGAGATCGAGCTTGGTGTATCCGGCGTCGGGAAAGAGCACCTTGCGCGGGTTCGATATCGAGATCTCGCGTTCATCGACAACGAGCAGCTCGCGCTCGGCTTTTTCCTTCTGCGAAGTCTTCGGCATCAGCGCTCTTTGCGGATGACGCTTCGAGCTCCGTAGACATACGCCGCCACCCCGATCAACAAACAGACCAACGCGAAAATGTCAGCAACGAACACACGACCGATCTGCGCGTTATGGCCGTCGACCGACCCTGCGAGAAACAGGAAAGACAGCACGCTGACAAAACCCGCGACAAACGCGGCAGGCTGCATCGACCGGCGAAGCGCGGCGAAGATGAGAAACAGACCCAGCAAGCCGAACAGCACCGCACGATGCCGCATCAGGATGACAAGGTTCGGATCGGATAACGAAACGCCGTACAGCGCCGTCAACCGTTCGGCACCGAGCACGCCCGCAAGCGGCAGCAAGTGAATGACGCCGACGATTACCAACATTGCGGCAACGACATAACGCATCGTCAGATCGATCTGTGCATGAGTGCTGCTTGCGAGAACAGCAAAAAGATGGCGACCGAGATTCTCAGCATGTGACTAGCCGCCTGCGCGATAAGTGCCCTCGCCGTACGGCGCCGCTTTGAACTCGGGTAGCGTTTCTGCCTGCGCTGAAAAAGCAGCCAGCGATGGATACTGGGCCGCGGGCACGTCATCCGGCAGCATCTGTTGCGTGAAGCACCAGGCAACCGCCGTACTGACGCCGGCTTGC